>NZ_JBFAOV010000027.1:0-131609 GCF_040675375.1 Nonomuraea sp. NPDC049607 | reverse complement strand
CCCTGCCCCTAGGTGGCGGCGACGTCCCTCGGCGGCGACGCCCTGCCCCTACGTGGCGGCGACGTCCCTCGGCGGCGACGCCCTGCCCCTACGTGGCGGCGACGTCCCTCGGCGGCGACGCCCTGCCCCTACGTGTCGGCGGCGTCCCGCCCCTTCGCGGTGCGCACCCGCGCCGCCCACCGCCCCGCGGCCATCCCCTGAGCGCCGCCCCGGCGCGGTTTCGCGTCGGCAGCCACGCACCGCCCCATCCATCGAGGTACGGGACGGCCACGTGCGCGGCAACGCCTCAGCCCGGCAGCCCCGAGAGCCGATCGAGGTCGGCCAGACGCAACCGGTCCAGGAAACAGCCGGTGCCACCATCCAGCATGAACAGGTCAGACAAGGCGTCGCGCCGTGTTCACCAGCTCACCGACCCCGGCGATTCGCGTGACGACCTTGCTCCCGTCCGCCAGATACCGGGGCGGCCTACGGGCGTGCCCCACGCCTCCGGGCGTGCCGGTCGCGATGACGTCGCCCGGCCGCAACGTGAGGATCTCCGACAGGTACACGATCAGCTCGGCCGGCGGGAACACCAGACCGGACGTGTCCGCCTGCTGCACGACCTCCCCGTCCACCTCGCACTGCAGGGTCATCGCCCCGCCGATCTCGTCCGGCGTGACCAGGAAGGGCCCGAACGGCGTCGTCCCCTCGAACGTCTTGCCCTGCAGCCACTGCGCCGTACGGTTCTGGTAGTCCCTGGCCGTCACGTCGTTGAGCACCGAGTACCCGGCGATGGCCGCCTCGGCCTCCTCCCGCGAGGCACCGCGCACCTCGGCCCCGATGATCACGGCCAGCTCGCCCTCCCAGTCCATCGCCTCCGAGACCGCCGGCAACTCGATGTCGTCGTACGGCCCGATCAGCGCCTCGGCGAACTTCGCGAACACCGTCGGGTACCGCGGCAGCTCCCGTCCCATCTCCAGGATGTGGTCACGGTAGTTGAGCCCGACACAGATGATCTTCCCCGGCACCGGCACCACGGGCGCCAGGTCGGCCGTGGACAACGGATGCCGCGCGCCGTCCGCCGCGGCCGCCACCTCCCGCCAGCGCGGGTCGGCCAGCAACATCCCGACGTCGGGCGCCCCGACCTCCACGGCATGCTCCCCGTCGATCCGGACGGCGGCCGTACGGCGCGGCAGTCGCAGCGTCGCGAGCTTCACACGAGCCCCTCTCGAAACTGATCCAAGCCCTCAAACGGGCGTGCCGGAAAACAAACAACTGAAAACGACCACCACCACGACGACGAGATCACCACGCGACAGAACACGCTCACCGCCGTCCAACGTGACCAACCCTCGCCGCCGAACCCCTCGCAACCCCAACCCCAACCCCAACCCCAACCCCCACCCGCGACGGTCGTCACCCCGTCCCGCAGCCGGCAGAACTCGGCCCCAACCGACGGCAGCCGCCCCCGCCGACCGTCGATTCCCCGAACCGGACAACCACATCCCCAACCCGGCCACACCCCGCAGCCCCTCGCCCAGAGCCCGGCAGGCGCGCTCCCAGCGACAGCCGACGATCAGCAAGCCGAGACACGCCCCGAGCCCCGACACCGCCCGCAGCCCCGGACCCGCACAGAGCCTTGAAACGGCCCGGAGCCGCAGACCCGCCCAGCGCACCGACACCACCCGCAGCTCCGGACCCGCACCGAGCCTTGAAACGGCCCGGAGCCGCAGACCCGCCCAGCGCACCGACACCACCCGCAGCTCCGGACATGCCCGCAACCGCTCGGACCGCGACACATCCGACATCGAGGCGTCGCTCACCTGCCCCGATCCGAGCACAAAGAACGACGCGTGGTGCACAAATGGGATACCGAGCCCATCGATCCCCACCATGGGGAAGCCCATGGTGCTGTGGCGGCGCGGGAACCGCCGGCCGGGCGCGAACCAGGAAGCCGCCGCGCCGCACCACAACCGACCCGCCGTCGACGACCACGACCGTTCCCACGCTTATCCGTCGCCCCACGAGGCGGAAGGCGTTCCGGGGGCGAGCGCTGCTCGGGCGCGACCTCGCGCGGGCCTGGCACCGCACGCAGGCCCAGAAGATCAGGATCGTGTACGGCAACCCGCCCAGGCCGAGATCAGCCGACGCGCCGGCCCGCCGCTCCCCGCCCCCGCCAACCGAGCCGAGCTCACCCGCCCGTCCGCCCGGCGGATGGAACGTCTTCCACTCCCACCCAAGCCTCCGGCCCCCAGACCTGGGACGTACGAACATCAAGTCGCCGACCTGGGCCCAGAACGGGATCGGACGCTCGACGGCGAAGCCCGCACCCAGCCTCTCCTCCGGGTTCATGCTGCCCCACGCTAGGGAGTAATTCCGCATACTGCACTAGCGTTCTGCTGTGAAGAACAAGCCCGCGTACCCCCTGGGCTCGGTCGACAACGTGCTGCTGCTCCTCCACATGCTGCGCGACCAAGGACGACTCAAGGTCACCGACGTCGCCAAGGAACTCGGCATCGCCCGCTCGACCGCGCACCGCCTGCTGGCGATGCTGGTCTATCGCGACTTCGCCGTCCAGGACGAGCACCACGCGTACCTGCCGGGCCCCTTCCTCGCCTCGGCCGCGGGCGACGGCGGCGGCTCGGCCCTGCGCGAGTTGCGCGCCCGCGTCCGGCCCGCCATGGAGGGCCTGTGCGCCCGCGTCCAGGAGACCGTGAACCTCATGGTCAGAGTAGGCGCCGAAGTACGCTTCCTGGACAGCATCGAGTCCCCGCAGATCCTGTACGTCGGCGACCGCCGCGGCACGATCCTGCCCGCCCACCGCGCCTCCGGGGGCAAGGTCCTGCTGTCCGCGCTGCCGAGCGACCAACTCGCCGACCTCTACCCGGACCTGCCCGACCACGAACGAACGTCCCTGCTCCGCGAACTCGACGAGATCCGCCCCCGCGGCTACGCCCTCAACCTCGACGGCACCGAAAAGGGCGTCTCGGCCATCGGAGCAGCGCTGCGCAACGGCCGCGGCACCCCCGTGGGAGCCTTCTCCATCTCGATCCCCTCAGCCCGCTACACCCCCGCCCGCCTCCCCTCCCTCCTCACCGACCTCCGCCAATCCATAACCGAAGCCGAACCCCACCTGACCGACTTCCCCACCTGCCCCCCATGAGCCCTCCCACCGAGGCCCCCAAGGCGGCGCCCCCCATCAGGCCGGGACAAGCAAAATCGGCTTGAGCTGCCGAAAAAACTCCACCGCATCCGCCAATGAATCCCTCCCCGGCGCCCCCTCCATGATGTTCACGCTGAGCAGCCGCTTGTAATCAGCCGTCCACCCATAAACAAAGGCAATACCCTGCCCCTGAGCATTCCTACGCCGGGCCGCAAAACCGGGCCCCAGGCCACCAGGCAGATCGATCCCATTGGTGGACTGCCTGGTGTTCTCCAGATCTTCCGCATCATCAGGCGACGGGTCGAACACCTCGATTAGCAGACCCTGGCGATGTTCCGCATCTGACTTCCCGGTAACCGTGCATGACTCAAAGCTGTGGCCCATATCCATCTTGGTGCCGAATGCGTGGTACTCGTTGAGGCCCGTCGCGATCATAATGGCATCTGCTGAGATCAAGTTGCATTCACGTGGGGCGATGGTGACGTTTCCGAGCGCTCTGCCGTCTGGGGGCGGAGTCGATGAGCACCCTGCCAGAATGAGCGCACCAAGGGCAATCGCTCGACTGACCTTCATGATCCACTTCCGGCATGGTAATCAGTAGCCTTATTGAATCCGATCTCGATGGCCGCGTCTGGGCGGTCGAATACTCGGCCGGTTTCGTTCAGGTGTAGCCACTCGTCGTAAGACTCCCGCTCGTCCGAATTCATCTCATCCCAAGGTTTGATCTCTCCGTTGACCAGGAAGTGTCCACTCGCTCCCGGTGAGAAATCCTTGTGTCGGTACGGATGGGTCCTGGCCGGTACGGAACCGTCCCCGAACAGGCCGTGGCGCATCATGGTGGCCGCGGTCAGGTCCGAGAACATGTGCTTGGCGGCTCCCAGCGCATCGTCGGCGTTCATGCGGGCCTGTTCCTCCCGGCCGGTCTTGACCTTGCCGAAGATCTCTCCCTTGGCCGTGTCGACCAGCAGGCCGATGAACTTACCGGGTGGGCCCGGAGCAAGCCCCACGATCGCCTCCGTCATCTCCTTGAACGCGGAGAAACGGGCGTCCTCCGCCCTGGCTTCCTCGATGCCGGAGATGTTGGCCGCATTAGTGATCATCCACGTCGTCACACTGAGACCGCGCGCCGCCCGGGCGAACTCCGCGCCTCCACTACGGCTCATCCGTTCCTCGAGGATGTCCTGTCGTGCGGCGTCCAGTTGCTGCCTAGTGGCACCAGGGTGCGACTTGCGCCATGCCGTGACATCGGCCTTGACCTCCGCCGCGATCTTGCCTGCCAACTCGTCCAGCATTCGGGCGGCGTACAGGCCGTGGGCGGCGGTCACCTTCCGGAAGGCGTTGTCGTCCTCGAACGTCCAGGCCATGGCCTGTTTCATGTCCCTGGTGTTGAACTTGGCGCCGTAGGGGGCGCCGCCGAGGAGATTCTTGTCCGCATTGGCGTCCGTCTCCACGCCCGGCCGCTTGTCGATGAACGACTGGGCATCGCGGTGCACGTCGGCGATGTACTGGCTGAGGAGGGTGCCGAGGTGGGGGCGGGTGGAGGGGAGGTTGGACTGGACCTTGGGGTCGCTCCAGAAGCGGACCGCCCACGACGCGATCAGCGCGGACTTGTAGCCGCGTGATCCGCCGGGTGGCAGGTCGTGGTCGCGGAACTCCGTGGTGGCGGCCTGGAGGGCCCAGCCGAGGTCGGCGTCGGCGTCGCCGAGCCAGGGGTGGGTGCGCATCAGGTAGGCGAGGGGTTTGCGGGCCGGGTCGGTGAAGAAGTCCTGGGCGACGGCGGGGTGATGGGCTAGGGCGATCAGGGCGGTGCCCATGGGGCTGAGGTCGCCGGGGGAGACGTCTCTGGGGCCGGGGAGGGTCCAGGGGTCTCGGGGGAGGGACAGATCGGGGGGATGGGCCAGGTCCTTGTCGTGGAGTTTGCGGACGAGGGTGAGCAGGAAGGTGTGGTCGAAGTCGCCGTCCTGCAGGAGCCTCTTCACGGCGAACGCGTCTTGGGGGTGGTCGATGTCCTCGATCAGCCGGTCGGCGTAGTCGGCGGCCAGGCGCATCCGTCCGACGCCGTGGGAGGCGGTGCCGAGCAGGGTGCTGAGCATGGTGAGGAACCGGTCCTGGACGGCTGTGTCATAGAGGAGGGGGCGGTCGCCGGGCGGGAGGTCCGAGCAGTATGTACGGGCGATGAGAGATTTGAGTTCGCGTGGCGGCACCAGGGTGAGGAAGGCCACGGCGAAGAACGGGTCGTTCTTGTGGCGTTCTAGTTCGGCGACGGATTCTGCGTCGAGCGAATGGGATGCGATCTTCGTACGGAGTTGCGCGGCCAGTGCGGTGGCGGCGGTCGTGCCTTCTGCGGGGGATTTCGACAGCCATGGGGATTCATCCGCCCAGAGGAGGCCGCGTTCGCCGGGACGTCGGTCGGGGGTGGCGAGGATGAGGTCGAGACGGCCCTGGAGTGTGGGGACGCGGTCGTTCAGCTGGCGGCCTATGGATGACAGGTGGGCCGGCCCCCATAGGGATATGCCGAGGTTGGTGAGGGTTCGTTCGACTTGGAGGCCGATGTCGGGGAGTGTGTGGCTTGCTCGTTTCATGCCGTTGATGAGCTGGATCATCAGGGCGGGGTCGATGCCCACGGGAGGGGTCATGAGGCCGGCTCGGACGGGTGCAGCGTGTCGAGCAGCCTCAATGCCCGGGCGAAGAGGTCTTTGTAGCCGCGGTCCCAGGTGCGCAGGTCGGCGGCGAGGCGGTCACCGGCCGGGCCCTTGAGCGCGCCGCCGTCCACCAGATGGACGAGTGCGGTCAGGTCGTTGGCGTGTTCGTCGCGCAGTCGTTCGATGTGACGCCGGGCGGCGGTTATTTCTTGCTGCGTCGCCATCATCACCCGATTTCGTTGCGCTTGGGGGAGGGGTGGGTCCATGAATATTAGCCCGCCGCGTCGGTGCAGGCGAAGTGGAAATTGAGGCATCGCGCAATTCGGCTTGATGGTGATGAATTGTACTGAGGGGCTTGTGGCGGTAAATGCGCAAAAGCACTTGATGTCGTTGTATTTGCTGAATGAGAGGGAGAGGGAAAAGGGGGAGCAGGGGTAGGAAGCGGGGGTACGCGGCTTCGACGAGCATGGCTGCGGGCCTCTGCGGGCCTCTGCGGGCCTCTGCGGGCCTGCAGGCATGTGGGCATGCGGGCATGTGGGCATGTGGGCATGTGGGCATGTGGGCATGCGGGCTTGTTCCTGATGGCTGCACCGGAGGGGGCGACCGTACCCCGCGGCCCTTCAGGAACAGTGGCGCGGACCGGCGCGCATCGCCACGGCGACCGGCGGGCCCGAGCGGGCCCTCCCGCCGATCCTGCGCCTCCCGTTGCGAGGCGCCAGGCCTGGCCGAGTGCGACCTACTGACCGGGACGATGATCCGGGCCGGCCGCCGCCGTGGCGTCTCGCGGCGGGTGGTGGTGGTCGGCCCGCACACGGCCGCAGACGGCAGGGCCGATGTTGCGGACGCGGCATCGGCAACGCCCACCTGTACGTTCTCGCCGATGGGCCACGCCCAGTGTGGCCGGACCGGCGGGTGACGGGCGTCGAGCCGGCCGATGGCGGCGGCGAAGGCGGCCCGGCAGGGGTGGACCCGGCGCGTCGCCGGTCATCACCGGCTCGCCGCAGGTGATGCCCCAGGTAATACCTGAGGTGATGCCGCAGGTGGGACGACCACGGCAATGGTGGTGACGGTCTCATCGGACCAGATTTCGGCGTAGGCCGGCCGGGCGTGGTCAGGTCTTCGTCGGCTGGTCGGGCAAGATCGGACGCTTCAACGACACCCGGCGGATCGAGCGGGCCTATCGGCAGGGGGTGCACCAGCAACACCGCACGCACCGATGCCCAGCCCCCTGACCGGAGAACCGCACCACCCGAGCACGCCACAGCGCACCGGTCGGCCTCCCCACGACCAGCCGACCGTCACCCACCTCACGGCCGAGCGCACCGCACCAAGCGAGCCGCACCGAGCGCACCGCACCGAGCGCACCGCACCGAGCGCACCGCACCGAGCGCACCGCACCGAGCGCACCGCACCGAGCGCACCGCACCGAGCGCACCGCACCAAGCGAGCCGCACCAAGCGAGCCGCACCAAGCGCACCTACAGCCAGTCGCGGCGTTTGAAGACCATGTAGAGCACCATGCACACCGCCGCCATCAACAAGATCGCAAACGGATACCCGAACACCCAGTGAGTCTCGGGCATGAAGTCGAAGTTCATCCCGTAGATGGTCCCGACCAGCGTCGGCGCGAACAGGATGGCCGCCCACGCCGAGATCTTCTTGACCTCCTCGCCCTGCTGGATGCTGGCCTCGGTCATGCGGGCCATCTCCGCGTTCTGGGCCTGGGTCACCAGCGTCGAGTTGACCACCAGGATGTTCTGCAACATCTGGCGGAAGGCCGAGATGCGCTCGGTCACCGTGATCGCGTGGTCGGCGACGTCCCGCAGGTAGCTCTGCAGTTCGTCGTTGACGCCGTACTTGGCGGCTCCGGCGATGAAGGCGTGGATCATGCCCACCAGCGGCGCCGTGGCCCGCTGGAACTCGATCACCTCGCCGGACAGCTCGTAGACGCGCCGCGACACCGAGGGGTCGCCGCTGAAGACCTCGACCTCGATCTCCTCGATGTCCTTCTGCAGCCCGGCCACCACCGGGGCGTAGCCGTCGACCACGGCGTCGAGGATGGCGTACAGGACGGCCTGCGGGCCCTGACGCAGCAGCTCGGGGTCGGACTCCATGCGCTTGCGCACGCCCTGCAGGTCGGGGGCCTCGGCGTGGCGCACGGTGATCACGAAGTTGGGGCCGATGAAGACGTGCAGCTCGCCGAAGGCCACCTCCTCCACGTCGTCGAGGTAGCGGGCGGCGCGCAGCACCACGAAGAGGGTGTCGCCGTAGCGGTCGGCCTTGGCCCGTTGGGAGCCGACGATCGCGTCCTCGAGCGCCAGCTCGTGCAGCTCGAACTCCTCGGCGAGCTTGACCAGCTCCCATTCCTTCGGACGGTAGAGGCCGATCCAGGCCATGCTGTCCGGCATCTGCTTGAGGCGTTCGAAGGCGTCGGCGAGCGAGCCGGGATTGTCGACCCGCTCGCCGTTCTGGTAGATCGCGTTGTCGATGACGGTGGGCCGATAGGGGTGCTCCTCGGTGGCACGCGGGTCCATCGAGTGCTCCGGCGCCTCCTCGCGGTTGTCACCGCTGCGCCTGAACCCCTTCACCCTGGCCATGCACCCCTCCGATCCGGTCTACTGCGATGACTGCCCGGTCGCCGCGAAGCCGTTGAGCTCCTGGGTCGCCCGATCCCTGATGGTCTTGCGCCACATCGGCGTCCAGCCGAACAGCAGCCCCTGCGGTCTGCCGAGAGCCATTCTGGACCAGCGCCTGAAGTCGAACTCGTCGTGGTGGCGGACGATGAGGTCGTCCTCGAACCTGAACAGCGCGTCGATCTCGTTGACGACCGCCCGGCCGGTGCTGGAGAAGGTGTAGCTGGCCGTCCAGTGGGCCGAGCCGCTGAACTCGTCGGCCTGGACGTCGCGGTAGCCGGATCTCAGCCCGTTGCGCACGCCGAGCTGCAACCGCCACATCGCCATCACCCGGTCCCGGCCCTCGACCTCCTGGAAGATGGGGTCGCCGAAGCTGACGTCGGGGTGATAGCAGCGCTCCATGGCCGCGAAGTCCCCGCGGCCGAGAGCGTCGTAGAAGGCGCTGATGAGCGCCACGTGCCGATCGTTCACCTTGCTATCGAATCATGGCCGCACCGTTGTCCCAGCACACGGCCCGCAGCCACTCCTCGCCGAGATCCAGGCGGGCGAGGGCGTCGAGCTGGTGCGCGTAGGGGTACGGGATCGTCGGGAAATCGCTGCCGAGCACCACCTTCCCCGAAAGTCCGAGATCACGCAGAACCGGGCGCAATCGGGTGGGAAACGGCATGCCGCGCTCGGAGAAGTCGGTGAAGGCCATGGTGGTGTCCAGCGCGACCCGCTCATGGCGGACGGCCAGCTCGAAGAACGGCTCGTACTCGGGCATGCCCAGGTGCGCGATCACCACCCGCAGCCGGGGATGGGCGGCCAGCACCGCGCCGATCGGCCCCGGCCCCACGTGGCCGCCGGGCACGGGCACCGAGCTGGCGTGCACGACCACGGGCACGCCCGACTCCGCCAGCAGCCCCCAGACCCCGGCCAGCTCTGGCGCGGCCGGGTCGAAGCCGCCGACCTGGAGGTGCACCTTGAAGATCTTGACGCCCTCCGCCAGCGCCGCGCGCACGTAGTCCGCGACGCCGGGCTCGGGGTAGAACGTCGCCGATGGGAGGCAGTCGGGGGTGCGGCGGGCGAAGTCGAGGGTCCAGGCGTTGAGGTCGCGCGCCATGTCCGGCTTGTGCGCGTACGCCAGGGCCGGGAAACGCCGTACGCCCATCTCGCGCAAGCGCGTCAGCCGCTCCTCGACCGGCCATTCGTACTCGATCTTCCAGCCGGCGCCCATCAGCGGGCCGCCGTGGTTGAAGTGATGCCAGACCCGGCGTTCCATGCGTCCGGGCAGGAAGTGCACATGCAGGTCGATCAGGCCCGGCAGCCCTAGCTCGCGCCACCACGCCGGAACGCCCGCGTCAGAATGCAGTTCTGCGGCCACAGCCGGGACTTTACCCGGCTAGTGTTTCTCCTCGATGGACATGCTCTGGGCCCACCTGATCAAGGTTCAGCCTGACCCCGACCCCTGGGTCGTGCTGGTCTCGGCTCTGGCCGCGCTCGCGGTCGTCGCGTTCCGCACACCCTGGCAGGTGTCCAGGGGCCTGATCACGATCGCCCACGAGGGCGGTCACGCGGTCATGGCGCTGCTCACCCGGCGCAAGCTCGAAGGCATCCGGCTCCACTCCGACACCTCCGGCGTCACGCTGACCAGGGGCCGCCCCAACGGTCCCGGCATGGTGCTGACCGCGCTCGCCGGCTACCTGGCGCCGTCGCTGCTGGGGCTGGCCGCCGCGTGGCTGACCGAGCAGGGCCGCATCACGCTGCTGATCTGGGGCGTGCTGCTCTTCCTGGTGTGCATGCTGCTGCTGATCCGCAACCTCTACGGCGCGCTGATCCTGCTGGTCACCGGCGGCGCGATGTTCGCCCTGTCCATGTACGCCCCCGCCGAGGTCCAGCAGGCCGTGGCCATGGTCGCGACGTGGTTCCTGCTGTTCGGCGGCGTCCGGCCGATCGTCGAGCTGCAGCGCAAGCGGCGCAGGCGGCAGGCCAGAGACTCCGACGCCGACCAGCTCGCCCGGCTGACGTTCCTGCCCGGCGGCTTCTACGTGTTCTTCTTCCTGCTGGTGGCCGCCGTGTCGGTGGTGTTCGGCGCGTACTTGATGAACCCGCTGACCCCCTGAAAGCCGAAATTTCACATTAAACTCACCGGCAACAGGGGGTGTGTGCCGTGCTGCCAGCCGAGGACGCGCCCGGGTACCGGGTGCTCGATCAGGCGGGCCAGGGCGGGTTCGCCGTCGTCTACCGCGCCTACCAGGAGCGCCTCGACCGGGTCGTGGCGCTGAAGGTCCTGTCGGTCGACCGGGTCGACCAGCGCACCATGCGCCGCTTCCAGCGCGAGCTCCAGCTCACCGGCCGCCTGACCGGCCATCCCAACGTCGTGACCGTCTTCGACACCGGCGTGACGCGCTCGGGCAAGCCGTACATCGCGATGGACTTCTTCGAGAACGGCTCACTGCGCGACAAGATCCGCAAGGAGGGGCCGCTCGGGGTGCCCGACGTGCTGCGCGCGGGCGTCAAGCTCGCCGGCGCGCTGGCCGCCGTGCACGAGGCCGGGGTGCTGCACGGCGACATCAAGCCGCAGAACATCCTCATCTCCCGCTATGGCGAGCTCGCCGTGGCCGACTTCGGCGTGGCCAGGGTCGTGGACGCCGCCGAGATCTCGGCCACCTCGCAGGCGTTCACCCCGCTGCACGCCGCCCCCGAGGTGCTCACCGGGCAGCCGCACTCGGCCGCGAGCGACATCTACTCCCTCGGCTCGACGCTCTACCACCTGCTGGCCGGACAGCCCGCCTTCCACAACCCCGCCGACCCGTCGATCGCGCCGCTGATGTACCGGGTGCTGAGCCTCGACCCGCCGCCGATCAACCGGGCCGACGTGCCGCCGGTGGTGTTCGGGACGATCCTGCGGGCGATGTCCAGGCAACCGGGGTCGCGGCCCGGTTCGGCCAGGGAGCTGGCGCGGCGGTTGCAGGAGGTGCAGGCGGAGCTGGGGCTGTCGGTGACCGACCTGGTGGGCCAGGACCCGGGGCCGGGGCCCGCGATGTCCACCGTCCCGCGCCGCCCGCACGGCGGCCCGGACGCCCCACCGCACCCCGGCGACCCCTCCCTGCCCGCGACCGGCAGCCACCTGCCCGCGACCGGCAGCCACCTGCCTCCGGGCCCTGGCCCCGGCTCCGGCCCCGGCCCGTACTCGCCCGGCGTTCCGGGCCACCCCGGCGGCCCCCGGCCGGAGGCCCCCACGACGCCGCCCACCGGAGCGGGGAGCCTCAGGAAACGCCTGCTGATCGGCGGCACGGTCGCGGTCGTGGCGATCGGCGGCACGGCCCTGGCCATCCACCTGTCGCTCCGGCAACCCACCGGCCCGACCTCCGCCGCCACGCGACAGCCCGAGGCCAGGACCGCCGCCACCACCCCGCCGCCGATCAGCAAGCGGGACGTCGCCGCGCTCGCCCCCCGCAGGCTCAAGGTCACCGCCGACCGCGGCGCCCTGGTGGAGCTGAGCTGGACGCTCCCGGCTGACGCCCGCCGCTACCCGGTCGTCCTGCAACGTTCGCCGGCGGGCGCGGGCGAGCAGGCCGTCACCGCTCTCGGCCAGGGCGCCACCACCACCCGCGTCGCCGGTCTCGACCCGGACACCGGCTACTGCTTCCTGGTGGGCGTGCCGCTGCGCATCTCGGCGGACTCCACGGTCGCCTGGTCGAGACCGGCCTGCATCAGAGGGGCGCGCTCAGCCCAGTAGCTTGCGCGCCGCCTGCTCGATCTCCTCCTCCGACAGCAGCACGTGGTTGGCCGCGTCGCCCAGCGGGATGAAGCTGTCGGCCGAGGTCACCCGGGCGACCTGCCCGGTGAACCCGGCGTCGAGCAGCTCGGTCGTCACGCCCTCGGACACGCCACCGGAGTGCCGGGTCTCGTCGGCGATCAGCACCTTGCCGGTCAGCTCGGCCGCCCGCAGCAGGTCGTCCACCGGCAGCGGCGCCAGCCAGCGCAGGTCGAGGACGCGGCAGCCGTAGCCCTCCTGGGTGAGCCGGACGGCGGCCCGCAGGCTCATGCGCAGCCCGTTGCCGAACGTCACGATCGTCAGGTCGCGGCCCTCGCCGTACGAGCGCGCCCGCCCGACGGGCACGTGCGTCTCGCGCCAGCGTGCCGGCGGCGTGTACGACGCCAGCCAGCCGCCGTCGCCCTCCTCGAACAGGTCACGCGTGTGGTAGAGCGCGATCGGCTCCAGGAACACGCAGACCGATCCGGCCGTACGGGCGGCGGCCAAGCAGGTGCGCAGCATGGCGGCGGCGTCGTCGGGACGCGCGGGCGAGGCCACGACCAGGCCCGGGATGTCGCGCAGCGCGGCCACCGCGTTGTCGTTGTGGAAGTGGCCGCCGAAGCCCTTCTGGTAGGCGTAGCCGGCGACGCGGACGACCATGCCGTTGGTGTAGGCGCCGCGCGAGAAGAACGACAGCGTGGCGCCCTCGCCGCGGATCTGGTCGAGCGCGTTGTGCAGGTAGGCCAGGTACTGGATCTCCGGCACCGGCAGCTGGTTGGACACGGCCGAGCCGAGCGCGAGGCCGAGGATGGCCTGCTCGTCGAGGAGCGTGTCGAACACCCGCGAGCCGCCGAACCGCTTCTGCAGCCCCCGGGTGACGCCATAGACGCCGCCCTTCCTGGCGACGTCCTCGCCGAAGACCGTCATCTCGGGGTAGACCACCAGCGCGTCGGCGAGCGTGCGGTTGATGGTCTGCGACAACGTGAGCGGCTTCTCCAGCTCGGGCAGCGAGCCCGCGAACGCCTTCTCCCTGACCGGGCCCTCGCCGGCGGTCGGGCTGATGTTGGCGATCAGGTCGGGGCGGCGCGGCGCGATCGGCTCCATGACCTCCGCGGCCGAGCCGAGGCGCGGGGCGCGGGTCGTCTCCAGGGCGATGCGCAGGATGTGCTCGCGCGCCGACTCGTACGCCTTGAGCAGGTCCTCCGGGGTCTCGAGCCCGGCCTCGACCAGCAGCCGCGCGGTACGCAGGAGCGGGTCGCGCTCCATGTCGGCCCGCAGCTCCCGCTGGGTGCGGTAGGCCGACTCGACGTCGGACCCGGCGTGACCCATCAGCCGCACGGTGGACAGGTGCAGGAACGCGGGGGAGCGGTTGGCCCGGACGTGCTGGACCGCGAGCATGGCGGCGTCGTAGGCGTCGGGCAGGTCGCAGCCGTCGGCGGCGAAGTACGCGATGCCCGGCCGCCGCGCCGCCGCCTCCACCCACCCCTTGGGGGTGCGGACGCTGATGCCGATGCCGTTGTCCTCGCACACGAACAGGATGGGCAGCGGCTGCCCCTGGAAGGTCGCGTAGGAGGCGGTGTTGAACCCGGACAGGGCGCTGGCGTGGTTGATCGAGGCGTCGCCGAAGCTGCACACGGCGATGGCGTCGGGCGGCCAGGCCGACCGGTCGCCGAGCGCGGCGGCCCGCTCGATGGCGAAGGCGACGCCCACGGCGCGCGGCAGATGGCTGGCGATGGTCGAGGTCTGCGGGATGACGGCCAGGTGGGGGTGGCCGAACACCTTGTGGCGGCCGCCCGCGATCGGCTCGTCGGCCGCCGCGGTCAGACCCATCAGCACGTCGCGCAGACCCTGCTCGGGCAGCCGCCCGGCCTGCTCGGACCGGGTCAGGTAGAAGGCGCCGGACCGGTAGTGGAGCAGCGCCGGGTCGCTCGCCCTGGCCGCGGCGGCGACCGCCGCGTTGCCCTCGTGGCCGGCCGACCCGATCGTGTAGAAGCCTTCGTCCTGCTCGCGGAGCCAGCGGGCGGCGATGTCGAGCAGGCGGCTGTCGAGCTGGCGCTGGAACAGGGTCCTGCACCGGTCGCCGGTCAGCGACGTGCCCTCGCGCACCGGGCCGCCGGGATCTCGGGCGGGGCCTGCCTTCAGCGCCGCAACGGATTGGATGAAATGTGTCTCAACAGTGTCGCGCGCCACACCCCTGATTATGTCTGTCATCGCCGCCGCCGTCTGCCGGAGTCCATGACAGATTGTGGTCCGTCCGTTTAACCCTGATCCATGGTCGTTTGTCAGAGTTCACGGGCTTTCGGGGTGCTGTGTGCGGTGTGAAACGCGGGCCGGTCAGTTAGTGGTCGCTAACACTGGCCTCGATCGCGGCGCGGGCCATCGCGTGCAGCAGGGGACGCATGGCGTGCGCGGGCAGCTCGCCCGCGCTGTGGGGCGTGGAGTTGAGCAGCCCGAAGACCGCGTGGGTCGCCGCGCGCAGCCGGGCCGGCGGGCACTCCGGGTGCAGCTCGGCCAGCACGGTCACCCACTCCTCGACGTAGAGGCGCTGCAGCCGCCTGATCCCGCGGCGCTCGGGCTCGGGCACGTTGCCCAGCTCGCGGTCGTGCACGGTGATCAGCGCGGGCTGGTCGAGCGCGAACGTGATCTGCACGTCGAGCAGCGCGTCGAGCGTCTCGGCCGGGCTCCGGGACGAGGTCGCCACCGCCACCGCCGACTCCCGCAGCCGCGAGCTGACGTCGAGCAGCATCTCGGCGAGCAGCGCGTCCTTGCCGCTGAAGTGGCGGTAGAGCGCGGGGCCCGAGACGCCGACCGCGCCGCCGATGTCCTCGATGGAGACGCCGTGGAAGCCTCGCGCGGCGAACAGGCGGGCGGCCGCCGCGAGGATTTCCATGCGCCTTCTGCCGCGCTCGCGGGTAGGTGGGGAGGCAGTGGTCACGTCTCACATGCTAGACGGTTACGTTAATGATGACTAACATCTCGGCCATGACGAGAGGGGACTCATGAGCGACTGGCCGGTGCTGAGGTCGGCCGTGGAGCCCGGGAGCGAGGCGTACAAGCGCAACTCCGAGCTCAACGAGCGCCTGGCCGCCGAACTGCTCGAACGGCTGGCCACGGCGGCGCTCGGCGGTCCCGAGCGGTCGCGGCTGCGGCACGTCGAGCGGGGCAAGCTGCTGCCGCGCGACCGCGTCGACGGGCTGCTCGACCCGGGATCCCGCTTCCTGGAGCTGTCGCCGCTGGCGGCCGGCGGCCTCTACGACGACCAGGCGCCCGCCGCCGGGATCATCACCGGCGTCGGCAGGGTGGCCGGGCGCGAGTGCGTGGTCGTGGCCAACGACGCGACCGTCAAGGGCGGCACGTACTACCCGATGACCGTCAAGAAGCACCTGCGGGCCCAGGAGGTGGCTCTGCACAACCACCTGCCCTGCGTCTACCTGGTCGACTCCGGTGGCGCGTTCCTCCCCAAACAGGACGAGGTCTTCCCCGACCGGGAGCATTTCGGACGCATCTTCTACAACCAGGCCACGATGTCGGCCCGCGGCATCCCGCAGATCGCCGCGGTGCTCGGCTCGTGCACCGCCGGCGGCGCGTACGTGCCGGCCATGAGCGACGAGGCCGTCATCGTCCGCGGCCAGGGCACGATCTTCCTGGGCGGCCCGCCCCTGGTGAAGGCGGCCACCGGCGAGGAGGTCACGGCCGAGGAACTGGGCGGCGGCGACCTGCACTCCCGGGTCAGCGGCGTCACCGACCACCTGGCCGAGGACGACGCCCACGCCCTGGCCATCGTCCGCGACATCGTCTCGACGCTGGCCCCCAGGGCCTCCCGCCCCTGGGACACCGTCGCGCCCGAGGAGCCGCACCACGACCCGCGCGACCTGTACGGCGTCGTCCCCGCCGACACCCGCCAGCCCTACGACGTGCGCGAGGTCATCGCCCGCCTGGTGGACGGCTCGCGCTTCCTGGAGTTCAAGGCCGAGTACGGCTCCACCCTCGTCACCGGCTTCGCCCATCTGCACGGCCACCCGGTGGGCATCGTGGCCAACAACGGCATCCTGTTCAGCGAGTCGGCGATGAAGGGCGCGCACTTCATCGAGCTGTGCGACCAGCGCCGCATCCCGCTGGTGTTCCTGCAGAACATCAGCGGGTTCATGGTCGGCAAGGCCTACGAGGCGGGCGGCATCGCCAAGCACGGCGCCAAGATGGTGACGGCCGTGTCATGCGCGCGGGTGCCCAAGTTCACGGTCGTGATCGGCGGCTCGTTCGGGGCGGGCAACTACGCCATGGCCGGACGGGCCTACTCGCCCAGGTTCCTGTGGATGTGGCCCAACGCCCGCATCTCCGTCATGGGCGGCGAGCAGGCGGCGAACGTGCTGACCACCGTCGGCGACGCCGACCCCGACGCCATCCGCGCCCAGTACGAGCACCAGGGCAACCCCTACTACTCCACCGCCCGGCTCTGGGACGACGGCGTGATCGACCCGCTCGACACCCGCACCGTCCTCGGGCTGGCCCTGTCCGCGGCGGCCAACGCGCCGCTCGAACCCGCCGGCTACGGCGTCTTCCGGATGTGATCATGCTCTTCGACCGTGTTCTCATCGCCAACCGGGGCGAGATAGCCGTCCGGGTCGTCCGGACGCTGCGCGCGCTCGGCGTCGAGTCGGTGGCGGTGTTCACGCCGCCCGACGCGGGCGCCAGGCACGCCCGCGAAGCAGACATCGCCCTCGAAGTCTCGAAATATCTAGACATCGAGGCGATCGTGGAGGCGGCGCTCGCCTCCGGCGCGCAGGCCGTGCATCCCGGCTACGGCTTCCTGGCCGAGAACGCCGCGTTCGCGCGGCGCTGCGCCGAGGCCGGGCTCGTCTTCGTCGGCCCGTCCCCCGAGGCCATCGACGCCATGGGCGACAAGATCCGGGCCAAGGCCACCGTGTCGGCGGCCGGCGTGCCGGTCGTCCCCGGCGGGGCCGAGCCCGGCGACGACCTGGCGGAGTGGGCCGACTTCCCGGCGCTGATCAAGCCGTCCGCGGGCGGCGGTGGCAAGGGCATGGTGCTGGTGCGCTCGGCCGCCGAGCTGCCCGACGCGCTGGAGTCGGCCCGCCGTACGGCGCGGGCGGCGTTCGGCGACGGCACCCTGCTCATCGAGCGCTACGTCGAGAACCCCCGGCACATCGAGATCCAGGTGATGGCCGACGCCCACGGCAACGTCGTGCACCTGGGCGAGCGCGAGTGCAGTCTGCAGCGCCGGCACCAGAAGATCATCGAAGAGGCGCCGTCGCCCTTCGTGTCCCCCGACACGCGCGCCCGCATGGGCGCCGCGGCCGTCGAGGCCGCCCGCTCGGTCGGCTACGTCGGCGCCGGCACGGTCGAGTTCATCGTCGACGGCACCACCGGCTCCTACCACTTCATGGAGATGAACACCCGGCTCCAGGTCGAGCACCCGGTCACCGAGCTGGTCACCGGCCTGGACCTGGTGGAGCTGCAACTGCGCGTCGCGGCCGGCGAGCCGCTGCCGTTCGGCCAGGAGGCGGTGCGGCTGGACGGCCACGCCGTCGAGGCCCGCGTCTACGCCGAGGACCCGGCGCGCGGCTTCCTGCCCAGCGGCGGGCGCGTCCTGGCCCTGCGCGAGCCCGGCGGCGACGGCCCGGGACGGGTGCGGGTCGACTCCGGCCTGGCCGAGGGCGGCGTCGTCGGCAGCGACTACGACCCCATGCTGTCCAAGGTGATCACCTGGGCGCCGGACCGCGCCTCGGCGCTCAGGGCGCTGGACCGGGCGCTCGCCCGCACGGCGGTCCTCGGCGTGGTCACCAACGTGCCGTTCCTGCGCGCGCTCGTCCGGCACCCGGCCGTCGAGGCGGGGGAGCTGGACACCGGCCTGGTCGAACGGGTGCTGCCCGAGCTGCTGCCCCGGGAGGGCGTGCCCCGGGAGGTGGCCGCCGCGGCGGCGCTGGCCTTCCACGCGCTCCCGCAGGGCCCCGACCCCTGGCAGGTCACCGACGGCTGGCGGGTCGGCGAGCGCGCCTGGACGACCTGGCGGCTGGAGTCGCGGGACGGCGTGCACGCGGTGCCCGTACGCGGGCTGCCCGGCCGTTCGGCCGAGGTGCGGCTCGACGGCGAGGCGGTCCCCGCGCGGATCGCGACCGGCGACGGCGGGCTGACGGTCACCCTGGGCGGCCGGACCACGCGTTACCTGACCGCCCGCCACGGCGACACGCTCTGGCTCGGCCGCGACGGCGAGTCGTGGGCGTTCACCCGCCACCTCATCGGCGACCCGGGCGACCGGCCCGGAGCCGCGGGCGCGGGCGACGGCGTGGTCCGCAGCCCCATGCCCGGCACCGTCCTGCTGGTCAAGGTGCAGCCCGGCGACCGGGTGAGCGAGGGGCAGCCGCTGGTCGTCGTCGAGGCCATGAAGATGGAGCACACGGTCACCGCCCCCTGTGACGGCGTGGTCGCCGAGCTGCCCGTCCAGCCGGGCAAGCCGGTCGACATGGACGCCGTGCTGGCCGTGGTCACCGGTGAGGAGGCGTGATGCCATACCGCATGGAAGGGCTTCCCGAGCGGGTCACGGTCTACGAGGTGGGCCCGCGCGACGGCCTGCAGAACGAGTCGGCGATCGTGCCGGTCGAGGTGAAGGCCGAGTTCATCGACCGGCTGGCCGACGCCGGGCACCGGGTCATCGAGGCGACCAGCTTCGTCCACCCCAGATGGGTGCCGCAGCTCGCCGACGCCGGTGAGCTGCTCGGCCGCCTCGACCGCAGGCCCGGCGTGCGCTACCCGGTGCTGGTGCCCAACGAGCGCGGGCTCGACCGCGCGCTGGAGCTGGACGTCACCGAGATCGCGATCTTCGCCAGCGCCACCGAGACCTTCGCCGCCAAGAACCTCAACCGCACGCTGGAGAGCCAGTTCGACATGTTCGAGCCGGTCGTGGCCAGGGCGCTGGAGCACGGGCTGCGGGTGCGCGCGTACGTGTCGATGTGCTTCGGCGACCCCTGGGAGGGGCCCACGCCGGTCGGGCAGGTCGTCGAGGTCGGCGAGCGGCTGCTCGGGCTCGGCTGCTACGAGCTGTCCCTCGGCGACACGATCGGCGTCGGCACGCCGGGCCACGTGACCGAGCTGATCGGCGCGTTCGGTGGGCCCGACCGGCTCGCCGTGCACTTCCACGACACCTACGGGCAGGCGCTCGGCAACACGCTCGCCGCGCTGAGAGCGGGCGTGACCACCGTCGACGCCTCCACGGGCGGCATCGGCGGCTGCCCGTACGCCGAGTCCGCCACCGGCAACCTCGCCACCGAGGACCTCGTGTGGATGTTGCGCGGGCTCGGCATCGAGACCGGGCTCGACCTGGACAAACTCGTGTCCACCAGCACCTGGCTGGCCGAGCGGCTGGGCCGGCCCAGCCCCTCGCGCGTCGTCCAGGCCCTCGCGAAAGGCTGATCATGCTGAACGACGAATACCAAGAGCTGCGCAAGACCGTCGAGGCGTTCGCCCGTGACGTGGTGGCGCCCGTGATCGGCGACTACTACGAGCGCGAGGAGTTCCCGTACGACATCGTGCGCAAGATGGCCGACATGGGGCTGTTCGGCCTGCCGTTCCCGGAGGAGTTCGGCGGCATGGGCGGCGACTACTTCGCCCTGTGCCTGGCCCTTGAGGAGCTGGCCCGCGCCGACTCCAGTGTGGCGATCACCTTGGAGGCCGCGGTCTCGCTGGGCGCGATGCCGATCTACCGGTTCGGCACCGACGAGCAGCGCCAGGAGTGGCTGCCCCGGCTGGCCTCGGGCGAGATGCTGGGCGCGTTCGGGCTGACCGAGCCGGGCGGCGGCTCCGACGTGCCGGGCGGCATGCGCACGACCGCCGTGCTCGACGGCGGCGAATGGGTGATCAACGGGACGAAGGCGTTCATCACCAACTCCGGCACCGACATCACCGGCGTGATCGGCGTGGCCGCGCTCACCGGCGAGCGGGAGATCTCCACGATCCTCGTGCCGAGCGGCACGCCGGGGTTCACGGTCTCCAAGAAGTACTCCAAGGTCGGCTGGAACGCCTCCGACACCCGCGAGCTGTCCTTCTCCGACTGCCGGGTGCCGGCCGCCAACCTGCTGGGCGAGCGGGGCCGCGGCTACGCGCAGTTCCTCCAGACCCTCGACGAGGGCCGCATCGCCATCGCCGCGCTCAGCGTGGGCCTGGCGCAGGGCTGCGTGGACGAATGCCTCAAGTACGTCAGGGACCGCAAGGCGTTCGGCCACCCGATCGGCCACTACCAGGCCATCCAGTTCAAGATCGCCGACATGGAGGTGCGCGCGCACACCGCCCGCCTGGCCTACTACCACGCGGCCGAGAAGATGCTGGCCGGGGCGCCGTTCAAGAAGGAGGCGGCGATCGCCAAGCTGGTGTCCTCGAACGCGGCCATGGACAACTCCCGCGACGCCACGCAGGTGTTCGGCGGGTACGGGTTCATGAACGAGTTCCCGGTCGGCCGCTTCTACCGCGACGCCAAGATCCTGGAGATCGGGGAGGGCACCAGCGAGGTGCAGCGCATGCTCATCGCCCGTCAGCTCGGCCTCGGCGACCTCTGACCCGCCAGAACGCCATGATGGACGAAAGGGCACAGAGGTTCTAGTGTCGTACCTCATGACAGCGGACGATCTTCTCATCAGGAGGGCGGAGAAGGCGGACGCGGACGAGGTGTTCGCGTTGGCGCGCGAGTTCGGGCTGACCTTCAGGCCGGAGCGCGGGGCCTTCGACGCCGCGCTCCCGCAACTCCTGCGCAACGAGGACGCCCTGCTGCTGACGGCCGTCGTGGGCGGCCGCGTCCACGGATACCTGCTGGGGTTCGTGCACCTGACGCTGTTCGCCAACGGGCCGGTCGCCTGGGTCGAGGAGGCCATGGTCCAGTCGGGCTCGCGCCGGCAGGGCATCGGCCGCCGGCTCCTGGAGGAGTTCGAGGCGTGGGCACGTACCCGGCAGGCCGGGTACGTGGCGATGGCCACCCGGCGGGCGCCGGAGTTCTACCACGCGCTGGGTTACGAGGCGTCGGCCACCTTCTTCCGCAAGGTTTTGCGCTGACAGACGATTGCTCCGAGTAACGGTCCGTTTTGTCGGTGTTTGATGGCATCCTTGGGGCGTGAGCATCCACGCCGTCAGCCCACTGTTCGTCGGGCGGGCCCGCGAGCTGAACGCTCTGGGAGACGCCCTGGCCAGAGCACGCGCGGGCGCGTCGTCCACCGTGCTCGTCGGCGGCGAGGCGGGGGTCGGCAAGACCCGCCTGGTCAACGAGTTCACCGACCGGGCCGGCGAGGCGCGGGTGCTCGTCGGCGGCTGCCTGGAGCTGGGCACCGAGGGCCTGCCGTTCGCGCCGTTCACGGCCGTGCTGCGCGGGCTCGTGCGCGAGCTGGGCCGCGACGGGGTGGCGGCGCTGGTGCCCGGCGGCACGACGCGCGGGCTGGCCCGGCTGCTGCCCGAGTTCGGCGAGCCGGACAAGGACGGCGCCGAGGCGCGGGCCCGGCTGTTCGAGCAGGTGCTCGGGCTGCTGGAGCGGCTGGCCGAGGAGCGCCCGGTGCTGCTGGTGGTCGAGGACGCCCACTGGGCCGACCGCTCCACCCGCGACCTGCTCTCCTTCCTGGTCCGCTACCAGCGCACGGCGGCCCGGCTGATGATCGTGGTCACCTACCGCACCGACGAGCTGCACCGCACCCATCCGCTGCGTCCGATGCTGGCCGAGCTGGGCCGCATCGAGTGGGTGAGCCGGGTCGAGCTGCGCCGACTCACCCGCAGGGAGGCCGTCGCGCAGGCGGCCAGCATCCTGCGGCGCGAGCCGTCCCCCGCCGCGATGGACCTGATCTACGCCCGCAGCGAGGGCAACCCGCTGTTCGTCGAGGCGCTGCTGAGCGAGGCCGACGGCGGCGACATGCTCCCCGAGTCCCTGCGCGACCTGCTGCTGGCCAGCGTCGAACGGCTGCCCGACGAGACCCAGGAGCTGCTGCGGGTGGCCAGCGCGGGCGGCCAGCGCATCGAGCACGACCTGCTCACCGCCGTGGCCGGGCTCGACGACACCGCCCTGTCGCGGGCGCTGCGCCCCGCCGTGGCGGGCAACGTGCTGGTGGTCGACGGCGAGGGCTACGGCTTCCGGCACGCGCTCATCCGCGAGGCCCTCCACGACGACCTGCTGCCCGGCGAGCACACCCGCCTGCACACCCGCTACGCGCAGGCCCTCGAACGCGACCTGTCGATCCTGCCCGCCCCGCGCGGCGCGATCGAGCTGGCCCACCACTGGCACTCCGCCCACGACTCAACCTGGGCGCTGGTCAGCGCCTGGCGCGCGGCCGCCGCGGCCCGCAAGTCCACCGCCTACGACGAGCAGCTCCGGATGCTCTCGCGCGTGCTGGAGCTGTGGGACCAGGTGCCCGACGCCGCCGAGCGCATCGGCTGCGACCGCCTCGACGTGCTCAGGCAGACCGCCACGGTCGCCCACCTCGCCGGCGAGTACGAACGCGGCCTGGCCCTGGCCGGGGCCGCGCTCGCCGAGGTCGACCTCGACGCCGACCCGATCAGGGCGGCCACCCTGCTGCGCCAGCGCGGCCTGACCCGCTACGACCTGGGCCGCGCCGGCTACCTCGACGACCTGCGCAAGGCGGCCGAGCTGGTGCCCGCCGACCCGCCGTCCAAGCTGCGCGGCCAGGTCCTGGAGACGCTGGCGCGCATGCTGCACCGTCCCGAGGACTGGCCGGAGAAGCTGGCGACGGCCCAGCTCGCCATGGAGATCGGCCACCAGACGGGCGACGCCAACGTCGAGGCGCACGCGCTCATCAGCCTGGCCTGGGCGCGGTCGTGCTTCTCCGACATCGAGGCCCAGCTCCCGCAGTTCGCCGAGGCGCGCAGGGTCGCCCGCGCGCAGGGGGCCTACAACGCGCTGATGCGCTGCGCGATCTCCGAGTCCGACGCGCTGGAGGGCGCCGGATGGCACGAGCGGGCCGCGCAGGTCGCCCGCGAGGGCGTCCAGGAGGCCGGGAACTACGGCCTGGCCCGCACGTCCGGCACGTTCCTGGCGATCAACCTGACCGAGCCGCTGCTCTCGCTGGGCCGCTGGGACGAGGCGCTCCAGGTGGTCGAGCAGGCGTTCGACCTCGCGCCGCCGGCCCCCTACCGGGCCAGCCTCCAGGGGTTCGTGATGGACATCGCGCTCGCGCGGGGGCAGATCGACCGGGCCGACAACCTGCTGTCGTCGTCGGCCAGCGTGTTCGCCCGCGGCACCTACCGGGACCAGACCATGCTGCCGCACCTGCGCAGGCAGGTCCTGCTGCTGCGGGCGCAGGGACGGCTCGGCGAGGCGCTGGAGGCCGCGGCCCGGGGGCTGGAGACGCAGGACCTGCTGCCCTCGCCGCGCTACTCCTGGCCGGTGCTGGTGACGTTCGCGCAGCTCGCGCGGCCGGTGCTCGGCGAGAGCGGCTCGCCGTACGCCGGGGTCGCGGCGTCCGTCGTCGCGCGGCTGCGGGAGGTGGCGCGGGAGCTGGCGGTGGACGGCGAGCTCCAGGAGGCGCAGCGGCTGACGTTCGCGGCGCTGACCGGGCCGGAGGAGGGGCTCGGCGGGGCGGCCCAGCTCAAGGCGTGGGAGTCGGCGGTGGCGGCCTGGGCGGGGTTGCGGCAGCCGTACGCGGAGGCGCAGTGCCTGATGGGCGCCGCCCACGCGGCGCTGGCCGAGGGGGACCGGCGGGCCGCGGCCGGGATGCTCGCGCGGGCGCGGGAGCTGGCCGGGCAGCTCGGGGCCACGCCGCTGCTCGAACAGCTCGACGTGTTCGGCCGGCGGGCCCGCATCGGCGGCACCGACGAGCCCGACGGGCCGCCGCTGGGGCTGACCGCGCGCGAGCTGGAGGTGCTGCGCGAGGTGACCAACGGGCGCAGCAACCGGGAGATCGCCGAGGTGCTGTTCATCTCGGTCAAGACGGTGAGCGTGCACGTCTCCAACATCCTGGCCAAGCTGGGCGTCGCCACGCGCGGCGAGGCGGCGGCGACGGCCCACCGGCTGGGCCTGTTCGGCTGAGAAGCCCGGGACGGCCGTCAGCCGGTGAGCTGGGCCTCCAGGCGGTAGCCGTCCACCGTGACGTAGACCTGGTCGCCGGGACGGGCGTTCAGGCGCATGAGCACCGGCTGGAGCGAGTCGAAGACCGGCTGGTGGCCCTGCCAGACCAGCACGATGGCGTTGTCGCCCGGGCCGGTCACCGACAGCAGGGTGCCGGGACGCATGCCGAGCTGGGCCGCGTAGCCCTCCGGCACCGGCACCGGGCCGCCCCTGAGGTGTTCCGGGGTGACCTCGATGCGCTGCCAGCGGCGCGGGTCCGACGACGGGCTCGGCAGCGGCGGAGGCGGCGTGGACGGCGTTCCGGCCAGGGCGCCGGGCATCATCCCCGGCCGGCCGCCCGACAGCCCGCCGGACAGCGCCGACAACGTGGCCAGGGCCGCCGAGGGGTCGATGGAGTTGGCGTTCGCCGCGGGGATGGGCTGGCCGCCGCGGTGGTGGTGGCCGTTGGCGCCCGGCGTACGGCGGGGGAGGGGCTGGGCGGGCTGCGGCGAGGCGTCCATCGGGCCGGGGGCCGACTCCGACGGCAGGGCGTCGAGCCACGCCTTGGCGGAGTGGGCCCGGATGCCCAGCTCGGTCAGCAGCTCCACGACGTCGGTGTCCGGCGGGGCGGCGGCCAGGAGCTGCCGCGTACGGGCCTGGAGGCCGTGGATGTCGCCGACGACGAGCCAGCCGTCCTGGAGGCGGCGGTCGGGCATGAGCGTCACCAGGACCCGCCACAGGGGCGTGCGCAGCGACGGGACCATCGCCGGGTGGGCCGGGTCGGCGCCGATCAGCTGCTCCTCGGTGGCCGCCGCGCCGAGCCATTCGGTGAGCCGGAACATGTGGCCGGTCACCGGCGCGGACTCCGACGAGCGCAGCCAGTGCAGGACGCGCTCCTCGGCGGTGCGCTGGGCCTGGGAGAGCACGTCGCGGTCCACGAGCAGCTTGTGGGCCAGGGTCCGCAGGCTGACCGGGTCCTCGGCGAACAGCCGGTGCACGGCGACGGCCAGCTCCAGCTTGTCCAGGCCGCGGAACAGGCCGTCGACGACGCGGACCATCGCGTGGTCGGGGTCGGCCGGGACCTGGCCGGAAGCGGCGGCCCCGGGCACAGCGGCACCGGGGACTGCGGCACCGGGGACGGGGGCGCCTGGGACGGGGGCGCCTGGGACGGGGGCGGCGTACGCGGGGCCGTCGGTCTGCGGGCCGCCGTCCGGACGGCCGGCGGTGGGCCGCTGCGGAAGCCGGGCACCGCCCTGCGCCGGGAACGACCCGGTCTGCGGGCCGCTGTTCGGCTGGGCCGGGAACGAGCCCGTCTGGCGTCCCTCGGGCTGCGCCTGGAAGGAGCCGGTCTGGCGGCCCGGATCGGGCTGGGCGGCGAAGGAACCCGTCTGGCGTCCCGGGTCGGGCTGGGCGGGGAACGAGCCGGTCTGAGGGCCGCCGCCACCTTGCGCGGGGAAGGAGCCGGTCTGGCGTCCCTCGGGCTGCGCCTGGAAGGAGCCGGTCTGATGCCCCGGGGCGTTCTCCGGCGGCGGGGGGAACGAGCCGGGCTGCTGGGCGGCCGGGCGGGACGCGGCCGGACGCTGCGGAAGGGGGCCCTCGCCGGTCGGTCCCTGCCCCGAGGCGGCCTGGGGCTGGGCGGGGAAGGCGTCGCTGTGCGGGGTGAAGGCGGCGGGCCGGCGCTGGGGGCCGCTGCCGGGCTGGGCGGCGTACGCACCGGATTCGGCCGCCGGGACGGCCGGGAAGGAGCCCGTCTGACTGCCCGAGCCGCGTACGAGCGGACGGGTGACGTCCGGCGACCCGGACTGCTGGGCCGGTACGGCCTCCCGCTGCGCCGGGATGCGCCCGAGGACCTCACGCAGGACCGAGCCGATCACCACCTCGGGCGTCGCCGACGGGGTGCCGAGCTCGCCGGGCGCCAGGCGGCGCAGCCGCTGCCAGCCGCCGAGCCCCGTGACGGCCGTACGGCTGGCCTCCGGCCAGCCGGGCAGCGCCGGATCGACCTGGTGGACGGCGAGCGCGGGAAGCAGGTCCATCAGCGGCAGATGGTCCCAGCGGGCGGAGATCAGCCGGGCGAGCCGTTCGCAGACCCAGTCGAGACCGGCCGTGCCGAGCGCCCTGGACACCGCGAGGGAGGACCACCACCCCGCCGGCAGCCGCGGATCCCCCAGCACCTCGGCCACCTGCTGAGGGCGGCTCCAGCGCAGAGCAGGGACGAGGTCGCTCAGGCAGATCGATGACTCGACTTCCATCGGCGGACCTTATCCTCCCCAGTGGGCCGCGTGGGCAACCCGGTACGCATGTGGCTAATGGTGCAGCCTACGCGGCAAGCTATCAATCAGTGTGAATAGGGTAAAGACGGTTCAGATCCAAACCGTACCGTGGACGGCCGCCCACCTGGGCCACACATTCCGCCCCGGCACGGCAACCCGCCTCCAGCGCGAGCGCGGCGCCGGCTCCCTGGAGGATGGCCGCGAGGTACCCGGCCGCGAAGGCGTCGCCCGCGCCCGTGGAGTCCACCACCTCGGCGGACACGCCCGCGCACGTGGCCGTGAGCTCGCCGTCCACCGCCACCAGCGCGCCCTCGGCGCCCATCTTCACGACCGCTGTGCCGTACGTCTCACTCAGCAGGACGGCGGCCCGCTCCGGCGCCGGGACGCCGGTCAGGACCAGGGCCTCGTCCAGGTTCGGGATGATCAGGTCGGCCGCGGACGTCTCCCGCATGAAACGTTCGACGCCGAAGTCCCGCAGCGGCCCCGTCGAGGCCGGGTCGACGCTGATCGGCACCCCGGCGGCGACGGCGTCCCGGACGGCGGCCCTGACCAGGCGGAGGCCGGGCGCCGCGAACAGGGTGTACCCCGACAGGTGCAGCCGCCCGACCCCGTCGAGCAGGGACGGGTCCCAGTCGGCCTCGGAGATCAGGCCGCCCGCGCCGCGGTTGGTGAGCATGGACCGTTCGCCGGTCTTGTCCACCATGGCGATGACGACCGCCGTGGGATGCTCCCGGTCCACCGTCACGTGCGGCCGGACCCCGGCCTTGACCAGCTCCGTCGTGTGCCACTCGCTGCTGTCGTAGCCGAGCTTGGCCAGCAGCCGCGAGTCGGCCCCCAGGTGGGCGGCCCAGGCGGCGGTGTTCGCCCCCGAGCCGCCGGGTCGCAGCACGATCTCCGCGGCGGTGTCGGTGCCCGCCATGACCGGCGAGCCGTGCAGCGCCACCACATCGGTGACCACGTCACCGATGACCAGGAGGCCCGTGTCACTCACGCCCGCGACCAGGCCACGGCGATCTCGGCGGCCAGCGCGGTGTTGCCGCGCACGGCGGCCAGGTTGGCCTCCAGCGAGGCGCCGGCGGTGCCGTTGACGAGGTAGCTCAGCAGGAACGGCGTGATCGCCTGGCCCTTGACGCCCTCGCGCTCGGCGGCGGCCAGCGCCTCGGCCAGCACGCGGTCGTGCAGGGCCGGGTCGAGCTGCTGGTCCTGCGACACCGGGTTGGCGACGATGAACGCGGTCTCCGGGCCGGCCAGCGCGTCCTGGCCGCGCATCACGGCGGCGGCGTCCTCGGGCGTCTCGATGCGCCAGTCGATCGGCTGGCCGGAGGAGTTCAGGTAGAAGCCGGGGAAGGTGTCGGTGCGGTAGCCGGCCACGGTCACGCCGCGCGTCTCCAGCCGCTGCAACGTCGCCGGCACGTCGAGGATCGACTTCACGCCCGCGCAGACGACCGTGATCCGGGTGCGGGCGAGGGTGTCGAGGTCGGCGGACTCGTCCTGGTCCTCGGTCCAGCCGCGGTGCACGCCGCCCAGGCCGCCGGTCGCGAAGATCCGGATACCGGCGCGGGCGGCCAGGAACGACGTGGCCGACACGGTCGTCGCCCCGCTCGCCTTGAGCGCCGAGGCCAGCGGCAGGTCACGCTGGCCCAGCTTGCGCAGCCCGGACTCGGTCGCGATGCGCTCCAGCTCCAGCTCGTTCAGGCCGATCCTGGCCACGCCGTCCAGGACGGCGATCGTGGCCGGCACCGCGCCCGCCGCGCGGACCACGCCCTCCAGTTCGCGGGCCACCTCCAGGTTGCGCGGCTGCGGCAGTCCGTGGGAGATGATCGTGGACTCCAGGGCCACGACGGGCGCGCCGCCCGCCAGGGCCTCGGCGACCTCGTCGGACGGCTGGAGAAGGGGAACGGTGGTGCTGCGCATGGTGGGTTTCAAGCTCCTTGAGTGGTGCTGGCCGGTTCAGGGAGAACGGCGTGCCTGTCGGAATTTGTTCCGAACGGAGCAGCGTACGGGGGCCCGGCCAGGACGTCCACTCAGGCGCCTCACAGCAGCACGGCGACCCCGGTGAGCGAGACGGCGGCGATGAGGCCGGTGACGATGGCGCCGAGCAGCACGGCCCGGCCGCCCTTGAGGAGTTTCCGCACGTCGATCCCGGTGCCCAGGCCGAACAGGGCGGCGGCCATGAGCACGTTGGTGACCTGCGGGACGGCCTGCGTGACCGCGTCCGGGACCCAGCCGGTGGCGCGTACCGCCACCATGGCGAGGAACGCCGCCACGAACAGCGGCATGACGGGCGTCCGGCGTCCCTCCCGCCGGTTCGCCGCGGGCGCGTCGGCGCGGGCACGGCGGGCACGCAGGGAGGTGAGGGCGACGATCGGGGCCAGCAGGATCACGCGGGCCAGCTTGACCGTCACCGCGGCGGCCAGGACGCCCGACGCGGCGCCGATCGCGGCCACCTGCGCCACCTCGTGCACGGCGGCGCCCGTCCAGACGCCGAGCTGGGCCGGCGACAACCCCAGCAGTGCCGCCAGCGCCGGGACGGCCACGATGGCCGCGCTGCCGTACAGGACGACCACGCTCAGGGCGGCGGCCGCGTCGTCGTCGTCGGCGTCCTCCGCGCTCTCCCGCATGGCCGCGACCGCCGCCGCCCCGCAGATGGACACGCCGGTCGCGACCAGCAGTGACGTGCCGGGCGACAGGCCCATCCGGCGGCCGATCAGCGGCGTCACCGTGAACGTCACGCCGGTCGCCGTCACCACGATCACCAGCGTCTGCCAGCCGAGCGCGAACACCTGCGGCAGCGCGATCTGGAGCCCGAGCAGCGCGATCGCCACCCGCAGCACCCTCTTGGCCACGAACGCCAGCCCCGGCCTGAACCGCTCCCACGCGGCCCCCGTCCCGCTCCACCGCGCGGACGAGGACGCCCACGCCGCGAGGTTGGCCAGCACCGCCCCCGACAGGACCGCGATCACCGCCGGGCTGAACGCCGGGGCGGACCGGTTCACCACCATGGCGACCACCACGGCGACGGCCGCCAGCCCGATCCCGGGCCACGTCGATGCTCCGGTCGGCGTGCCGCCCTGGGGGCGCGCGGGGGCGGTGAGCTGGGGGAGCTGCTGGTCGGGGAGAGGCATGATCCCAGTCTTCGGGGCCTTCGTACCGGCCGGTAGACACGCGTTGCCTAGGAGGCCATAGCCTGTGGCTATGAGTGCGCTGCCGGACCTCGACTCGCTGAAGCTGCTGGTCGACGTGGGCGAGCTGGGCAGCCTCGGGCAGGCGGCCAAGGCGGCGGGCATGGCCCAGCCGTCGGCCAGCAAGCGGGTGGCCATGCTGGAACGCCGCCTCGGCGTCCCCCTGCTGGAGCGCACGCCGCGCGGGTCCACGCTCACCGTCGAGGGCAGGATGGTGGCCGGCTGGGCGGCCCACGTGCTGGCCGCGGCCGAGGAGCTGATGCGGGCCGTGGAGGCCGTCCGCCACAGCGAGGCGGCCCACCTGCGGGTGGCCGCCAGCATGACGGTCGCCGAGTACCTGGTGCCGCGCTGGCTGGGCGAGCTGCAGAACCGCGAGCCCGAGGTCCAGGTGGGGCTGGACGTCGTCAACTCCACCGACGTCGCGGCCAGGGTGCTGGGCGAGGAGGTGGAGCTGGGCTTCGTCGAGGGGCCGAGTGTGCCCGAGGGGCTGGACAGCCGGGTCGTGGGCACCGACCGGCTGGTCGTCGTGGTGGCCCCCGGCCATCCGTGGGCCCGCCGCCGGACGGCCCTGCGGGGCGCCGAGCTGGCCGCCACGCCGCTCGTTGTCCGCGAGCCGGGCTCCGGCACGCGCGAGACCCTGGACGTGGCGTTCAAGAGCCTCCACCGGGCCAGCCCGCGCCTGGAACTCGGGTCGAACTCGGCGGTCAAGGGGGCTGCGCAGGCCGGGGCCGCGCCCGCGGTGCTCAGCGGCTACGCGGTCGAGGCGGACATCGCGACCGGACGCCTGGTCGAGGTGCCGCTCGCCGGTCTCAACCTGGTCCGGAACCTGCGCGCGGTGTGGCGGCGCGGACGTTCGCTGACCGCCCCGGCCGCCACCCTGCTCGCCATCGCCAGCCGCCCGTGAGAAGGCCGCCGAAAAGGGGCCGTTGACGCCGCCTTGAGGACGATCTAGCTTTCCCTTAGGAAAGTTTCCTAAGAGTAAGACGCGTGTTCACCCCCCGAACCTCTGGAGACTCCGTATGAGCCTTCGTCGTCCTCTCGTCGCCCTGGCCGGATCGGCCGTGTTGTGCCTGGTGGCGGCGGGCCTCGCGCCGTCGCCCGCGCTGGCCGCGCCCACCGACTGCACCGCCTGGGTCAGCAACGGCTACGCCTACAGCAGCTGCACCTCCGGCACCGGCCAGCACGCCGTCGGCGTGGAGCAGTCGCACCCCTACGCCGGGCCCATCGTGCTCACCGGCGGCTGGACGGCCGTCGGCGGGGTCTCCTCGGTGCGGCTCACGCCGTGGCCGGTCAAGCGCGTCTGGGTGAACAAGACGGGTTGACCGTCCCGCGGGCTCACCGGGAAGCGGCGCCTTGCCCCGAAACCGTTGACGAATGGCACAGGTCGGGTCATAAGGTGCGGGGATGGGTGCGTATGACGTCGTCGTGGCAGGTGGCGGGCACAACGGGCTGGTCGCGGCCGCCTACCTCGCCGGAGCGGGCCGGCGGGTCCTGGTGCTGGAGCGCCTCGGGCACGTCGGCGGGCTGGCGATCTCCACGCGGGCCTTCCCGGGCGTGGACGTACGCCTGTCCCGCTACTCCTACCTGGTGAGCCTGCTGCCCGCCCGGATCGTCCGCGACCTCGGTCTCGACCTCGACCTGCGCCGCCGCCGGTACGCCTCCTACACCCCCAAGGGCGACACCGGCCTGCTCGTCGACAACGAGGACGAGGCCCGCACCGCCGCCTCCTTCCGCGCCGTCACCGGCGGCGAGCACGACCACCGGGCCTGGCGCGACTTCTACGCCATGACGGCGGACGTGGCCCGCGTCCTGGCCCCCACTCTGCTCGAACCGCTGCGCACCCCCGCCGAGATCGAGCGCCTGGTCGGCCCGGAGGCCTGGCGCGACCTGTTCGCCCGGCCCGTCGGCCAGGCCGTGGACGAGCGGTTCGCCGACGACACCGTGCGCGGCGTCGTGCTCACCGACGCGCTCATCGGCACGTTCGCCGACCCGGCCGCCGACCTGCTGGCCAACAGGTGCTTCCTCTACCACGTGATCGGCGACGGCACCGGCGAGTGGAACGTCCCGGTGGGCGGCATGGGCGCGGTCTCCGGCGCGCTGGAGCGGGCGGCCAGGCGGGCGGGGGCCGAGATCAGGACCGGCGCGGAGATCGTCGGCATCTCGCCGTCGGGCGAGGTCACCTACGTCGCCGAGGACGGCGAGCACACCGTGGACGGCCGCCACGTGCTGGTCAACCTGCCCCCGGCGGTGCTGGACCGGGTGCTCGGCAGGCCCGCGACCGTGCCCGAGGGGGCGCAGCTCAAGGTCAACATGGTGCTGGCCCGGCTGCCCCGGCTGAAGGACCCGTCGGCCGACCCCTTCGCCGCCTTCAGCGGCACCTTCCACATCAACGAGGGACGCGACCAGCTCGCGAAGGCGTACGAGCAGGCGGCGCGAGGGGAGATCCCGGAATTGCCGCCCGCGGAGGTCTACTGCCATTCCTTGACGGACCCGTCCATTCTCGGCCCGGAACTCCGGGGGAAAGCCGAGACGATGACCCTGTTCGGCCTGCACATGCCCGCCCGACTTTTCCGGAAAAATCCAGAAAAAGCGCGCGAAGAGGCGTTGCGGGCCACATTCGCCTCCATGAACGCGGTGCTCGCCGAGCCCATCGAGGACTGCCTGCTCCGCGCCCCCGACGGCACCCCGTGCGTCGAGGTCAAGACCCCCGTCGACCTGGAGAAGGACGCGGGACTGCCGGGCGGTCACATCTTCCACGCCGACCTGAGCTGGCCGTACTCGGAAGAAAAGGGATGGGGCGTCGAGACCGGGCACGAACGCATTCTGCTGTGCGGCGCCGCGGCCCGCAGAGGCGGCGGCGTGAGCGGAATCGGCGGCCACAACGCGGCCATGGCCCTCCTGCGCCCGTGAACTGTGCCGTGAACTGTGCCGTGAACTGTGCCGTGAACTGTGCCGTGAACTGTGCCGTGAACCCGGTGTGAATCAACCGGTGAATCGGGCGTGAATCACCGGGAGATCAGTTTCGTGGCCACCGTGAGCGCCACATCCGTGCGGTCGGCGTCGGGCAGTTGCAGGTCGAAGAGGAAAGGGATGCTCCCCAGGATCACCGCGAACACCGCGAGCCTGGCCTCGAACTGCTGAACGGGATCGTCCTCCGGCGCGCTCAGCACCGACACCATGGAGATGAGGCCCTCCTGCATCCGCGAGCCGGACGGCAGGTCCTGCATCACCCCCTGGTTCACCTGCGCGAACCTGAACAGCGGCCGCCACCTGTCCTCCAGCAGCCCGGAGATGCGCCGCAGGATCTCCTGCCGGGCCTCCAGCGTGCGCGGCTGCTCGCCCGCCCACGCCACCAGCTCGTCGATCGAGACCACGAGGTGGTCGACGACGCCGGTCAGGATCTCCTCCTTGGTGCGGAAGTGGTAGTACAGCGCGGGCCTGGTGATCCCCAGGCGCTCGGCGACCTCCTGGAGGGTCGTCTTGTCGTAGCCGCGCTCGGCGAACAACTCCAGCGCCACCCGCTGGATCCGCTCGCGAGTGTCCGTCCGCCGCCCTGCCATTGTGCTCCCATCCCTTGACGACCGGGCCGCCCATTGCTTACTTTCGCGTAAGTAAGCAATGCGGTCCGGCTTGTAGGGAGCAGACTATGGCTCAGCACTTCCCTGTCCAGCGCACGTGCCCGTTCGCTCCGCCTCCCGAGTACGCCCGCCTGCGCGAGCAGGGCCCGCTCGTCCGGGCCGCGCTCCCCGGCGGCGAGGTGTGGCTCGTCACCCGGCACGCCGAGGCCCAGCGGGTGTTGTCGGGTGAGGGCATCAGCACCAACCCCGCCACGCCCGGCCACCCCAACACGCTGCTCACCCCCGAGCCGCCCTCGCCCGAGCAGGCCGAGACGCTGCGCGAGTCCGCGACCGGGCACTTCATCGACCTCGACCCGCCCGAACACACCCGCTTCCGCAAGCTGCTCATCCCCGAGTTCACCGTCCGGCGGGTCAGGGAGCTGCGGCCGTCCATCCAGCGGCTCGTGGACGAGCTCATCGACGACATGCTGGCCAAGGGCCCGGAGGCGGAGCTGGTCGAGGCGTTCGGGCTGGCGCTGCCGTCCCTGGTGATCTGCCGGCTGCTGGGCGTCCCGTACGCCGAGCACGAGTTCTTCCAGTCGCGCACCCGCCTGATCGTCTCGGCCACCGAGGACCCCGCGGCGGGCTACACGGCAATGATGGAGATCAGGAGCTTCCTGGACGAGCTGGTCACCGCCGCCGAACGCGCGCCGAAGGACGACCTGCTCGGCCGCCTGGTCACCGGCGGGCAGCTCACCCACCAGGAGCTCGTCGGCGTGATCTTCCTGCTGCTCGTCGCCGGCCACGAGACCACGGCCAACATGATCCCGCTCGGCGTGCTCACGCTGCTGCGCCACCCCGCCCAGCTCGCCGCCCTGCGCGCCGACCCCGCGGGCTGGCCGATGGCGGTGGAGGAACTGCTGCGCTACCACTCGGTCGTCGACTGGGTGGCCTTCGACCGGGTGTCCACGCGGGACCAGGAGATCGGCGGGCAGCGGGTCGGGAAGGGCGAGGGCATCTTCGTCCTCGGCGCCTCCGCCAACAGGGACGAGCGCGTCTTCGACCGGCCGGACGAGTTCGACGTCGCCCGCGGCGCCCGCCACCACGTGGCCTTCGGCTACGGCGTGCACCAGTGCCTCGGCCAGAACCTGGCCCGGGCCGAGCTGGAGATCGCCCTGCGCACCCTCTTCGAGCGCGTCCCCGGCCTGCGCGTCACGGTCGCCGACGAGGACGTGCCCGCCAAGTACGACGGCGTCATCTTCGGGCTCAAGGCCCTGCCCGTGGCGTGGTGACTCCCGGCGGACACCCGCGAACCCGTTCATCGTGTTCTCATAGTGGGCTCATATCTTGTGAGACATGACTGAGCCCGCACGGTTGCTGGTGGTGGACGACGAGCCCGCGTTGCGCGAGGCGCTGCAGTCGAGCCTGGAGTTCGAGGGCTACCGGGTCGGCACCGCCAACGACGGCCAGGCGGCGCTGGAGGCGCTGGCGGGGGAGCCGTACGACGCGGTGCTGCTCGACGTGATGATGCCGCGGCTCGACGGGCTCACCGCCTGCCGGCGGCTGCGGGCGCAGGGCAACCACATCCCCGTCCTCATGCTCACCGCCCGCGACGCCGTCGGCGACCGGGTGTCCGGGCTCGACGCGGGGGCCGACGACTACCTGGTCAAGCCGTTCGAGCTGGACGAGCTGCTGGCCCGGGTGCGCGCGCTGCTGCGCCGCGGCGCGCTCAGCACCGGCGCCGCCGACGGCGGCACGATGTCGTACGGCGACCTGCGCATGGACCCGGCCACCAGGGAGGTCACCCGCGGCGCCCGCGGGCTCGACCTGACCAGGACCGAATACCTGCTGATGGAGCTCTTCCTCGCCCACCCCCGCCAGGTCCTGACCCGCGACCAGATTCTCAACGAGGTGTGGGGCTTCGACTTCGAGCCGACCTCCAACTCCCTCGACGTGTACGTCATGTACCTGCGCCGCAAGACCGAGGCCGGGGGAGAGCCCCGGGTGATCCACACGGTCCGCGGGGTGGGGTACGTCCTACGGGCCACACCATGATCCGCAACAGCCTGCGCGCCCGGCTGACGCTGCTCATCACGTTCGCCGTGGCGCTGGCGGTCGCGATCAGCGCCGGCGCCTGCTTCCTGATCATCCGCCACCAGACCTACGAGCAGGCCGACCGCCAGCTCGGCTCCCAGCCGGACAAGGACCCCGACAACGACCTGGTCTGGATCCGCGAGAGCTGCCGCGCCACCCCCGCGCCGAAGGACCACTACGGCCCGCCGCACTCCACCCAGCTCATCTTCGCCAACGGCACCCCGCCCTGCTACGTGGGCCCCGCGCTGGTGGTGACGCCCGAGGACATGGCGGTGGCCAAGGGCGAGTGGCCCGAGTCCAGGCACTTCCACAACGGCGTCACCGCGGACGGCACCGAGATGCGCGTCCTCACCCAGCAGATCGCGCCGGGCGTCGCGGTGATGGACGCCGCCCCCCTGCGCGAGCTGCGCAACACGCTGAAGGCGGTGGCGCTGCTGCTGGGCGGCGTGGCGCTGTTCGGCGTCCTGCTGGCGGCCTGGGTCGGGCTGCTCATCGCGCGCGCCGCGCTGCGTCCCGTCGTCCGGCTGACCAAGGCGGCCGAGCACATCGCGGAGACCGAGGATCTCAACACGCGCATCCCCGTCCAGGGCAACGACGAGATCGCCCGGCTCAGCTCCTCCTTCAACGCCATGACCGCCGCCCTGGCCGGCTCCCGCGAACGTCAGCAGCAGCTCGTCGCCGACGCCGGTCACGAGCTGCGCACCCCGCTCACCACCCTGCGCACCAACATCGACCTGCTGCTGCGCAGCGAGCAGACCGGCAGGCAGCTCGACCCGGGCGCCAAGGAACGCCTGCTGGTCAACGTCAAGGCCCAGTTCGCCGAGCTGTCCACGCTGGTCGGCGACCTGCTTCAGCTCGCGCGCGGCGACACCGACCACGAGCCGCACGTCGAGCTGGCCCTGCACGACGTCGCCACGGCCGCCGCCGAACGCGCCCGGCTGCGCGGCGCCGACGTGGCCACCGACCTGCACCCCTGGTACGTCGTCGGCAGCCCCGCCTCGCTCGAACGCGCCGTGCTCAACCTCATCGACAACGCCCGCAAGTTCAGCCCCGAGGGCCAGGTCGAGGTCTCGCTCAAGGACGGCCGCCTGACGGTCCGCGACCACGGCCCCGGCATCCCCGAGGAGGAGCTGCCGCACGTCTTCGAGCGCTTCTGGCGCTCGCCCTCGGCCCGCGGCCTGCCCGGCTCGGGGCTGGGCCTGGCGATCGTGGCGCAGGCGGTGTCCGAGATCGGGGGCAGGGTACGGCTGTCCAACGCGCCCGGCGGCGGCGCGATCGCGACGATCGAGCTTCCCGGAACTCTCATTCGTCACTCAGAATCGGATAAGTCCTCTTAAAGACCCGAATCGTGAGCTGGCTGCATGGAGACAACAGCAGTAAGGACGCGCCTGGTCGAGGTGGTCGTCCCGGTCCACAACGAGCAGCGGGCGTTGCGCGAGAGCATCGCCCGGCTGCACGACTACCTCGCCACGACGTTCCCGTACGGCTTCCGCATCACCATCGCCGACAACGCCAGCACCGACGACACCTGGCGGCTGGCCACCGAGCTGGCCCGTGAACTGCCGCAGGTCCAGGCCGTGCACCTGGAGGAGAAGGGCCGCGGCCGGGCCCTGCGCCAGGTCTGGTCCACCAGCGAGGCCGACGTCGTCAGCTACATGGACGTCGACCTGTCCACCGACCTGGACGCCTTCCTCCCGCTGGTGGCACCCCTGCTGTCGGGGCACAGCGACCTGGCCATCGGCACCCGCCTGGCCAGGGCCTCGCGGGTGGAGCGCGGGCCCAGGCGGGAGTTCATCTCGCGCTCGTACAACCTGCTGCTGCGCTCGGTGATGGGCGCCGGGTTCTCCGACGCGCAGTGCGGGTTCAAGGCCGCGCGCACGGAGATCGCGCAGGCGCTGCTGCCCGCCGTCGAGGACGAGCAGTGGTTCTTCGACACCGAGCTGCTGCTGCTGGCCGAACGGCACGGCCTGCGCATCCACGAGGTCCCCGTCGACTGGGTGGACGACCCCGACAGCCGCGTGGACCTCCTCCGGACCGCCCTGGACGACCTGCGCGGGCTGGCCAGGGTGGCCCGCAGGACCCTGTCGGGCGCGGCGGGCCTGCCGATGCCCGCCCGGGTGCGGCGGGCCGAGCTGCCGAAGGGGATGGCCAGGCAGCTCCCCAGGTTCGCGATCGTGGGCGTGGTGAGCACGCTGGCCTACCTGGCGCTGTTCTCGATGTCGCGGCAGGTCGTCCCCGCGCAGTTCGCCAACGCGGTCGCGCTGCTCGTCACGGCCGTGGCCAACACGGCGGCCAACCGCCGCTTCACGTTCGGCGTCAGGGGCTCGGGCGGGGCGCTGCGCCACCAGTTCGAGGGCCTGATCGCGTTCCTGGTGGGGCTGGCGCTGACGTCCGGGAGCCTCGCGCTGCTGCCCGACGGGGTCGCGCACGAGGTGGAGCTGATGGCGGTCATCGCCGCCAACGCCGCGGCCACCCTCGTACGGTTCCTGCTGCTGCGCGTGTGGGTGTTCAACCCCAGGCGCAGGAGCGCGCGATGACCGCCGTCGCCGCGCCCGCCCGTGTCCGCCTGCTCGCCGGGGCCGAGGGCGACCCCCGCTGGTCGCGGCCCGCGATGTGGACGGTGCTCGCCGCCGCCTTCGTCCTGTACGCCTGGGCGCTCGGCGGGGACGCCAACGAGTACTACGCCGCCGCCGTCCTGTCGGGCACGCAGAGCTGGAAGGCGTTCTTCTTCGGCGCGATCGACGCCGGGTCCTTCATCACGGTGGACAAGCCGCCGCTCGCCCTGTGGGTGATGGGGCTGTCGGCGCGGATCTTCGGCTACAGCACGTACAGCATGCTGTTGCCGCAGGTCCTCGCCGGCGTCGCGGCCGTCGGCACGGTCTGGTCGGCGGTCCGGCGGTCCTTCGGGCAGGGCCGTCAGGGGCACGTCGCGGCGCTGGTCGCGGCCGTGGTCATGACGCTCACCCCGATCACCGTGGCCATCAACCGGGACAACAACCCCGACACCGTGCTCGTGCTGCTGCTGGTGCTGGCGGCCTGGTTCTGCCTGGAGTCGCTGCGCACGGGACGGCTGCGGCCGCTGCTCCTCGCCGCGCTGTTCGTGGGGCTCGGGTTCAACGCCAAGATGTTGCAGGCGTACCTGGTCGTGCCGGCGTTCGGGGTGGCGTACCTGGCGTGCGCGCGGCACGGCCTGGCCCGGCGGGTGGGGCACCTGCTGGCGGCCGGGGTCGTGATGGTGGTGTCCAGCGCCTGGTGGATGGTGGTCGTCGACCTGTGGCCCGCCGGCTCGCGGCCCTACGTCGGGGGCTCGACCGACAACACCGTCCGGGACCTGGTGATCGGCTACAACGGGCTCGGCCGGATCTTCGGCCAGGACCGGGCCGGCGGCGGGTTCGGCGGCGCGAACTTCGGCGGGCAGGCCGGGGCCGGGCGGCTGTTCAACGACGTCATGGCCGGGCAGATCTCCTGGCTGCTGCCGTTCTGCGCGGTGGCCCTGGTCCTCGCCGTGCTGCTGCGGCTGCGCGGGATGCCCTTCGACGGGGCCGCGTGGCTGGTGTGGGGCGGCTGGCTGGTCGTGCACTACGCGGTGTTCAGCTTCTCCAGCGGTACCTTCCACCCCTACTACACGACCGCGATGGCACCCGCCGTGGCCGCGCTGACCGGCATGGGGGTGACCGTGATGTGGCAGGCGTACCGCAGGTCGCGGGGGTGGGCGTGGGCGCTGCCGCTGGGCGTCGCGGTGACGGGCGGGTGGGCGTTCGCGGTGCTGCGCCGTACGCCGGAGTGGCTGCCGTGGCTGGCCTGGGTCGTGCTCGGGGCGACCTCGGCCGCCGTGGCGGTGCTCGTACCGGCCAGGTCGCGAATGGTGGCCAGGTCGCGGACGGTGGCCAGGTCGCGGACGGTGGCCAGGTCGCGGACGGCGGGCGGGGTGACCGCCGTGGCGCTGGCGGCCGTCCTGGTCGCGGGGCTCGCCGGTCCGGCGGCCTACGCCGTCTCGCCTCTGGGGTCGCCGGTGAACGGCACCAACCCCACGGCGGGCCCGTCCACGGGCCGCATGGGCGGCTTCGGCGGCCCCGGCGGCCCACCCCCGGGCGGCGAGTTCCCCGGAGGCCCGCCTCAGGGCGGCGAGGCGCCGGGCGGTGGGTCGGCTCAGGAGCGGCCGGGCGCTCGTGGCGGCGGCTTCATGGGCGGCGTGGCCGACTCCACGGTGAAGTACCTGGTCGCCAACCAGGGGAAGGCGACCTGGCTGGCGGCCGTGAGCAGCGCCCAGCAGGCGTCCTCGATGATCCTGTCCACCCGCCGCCCGGTGATCGCCATGGGCGGCTTCACCGGCTCCGACCCCGCCATGACCGTCCCCCGCCTCCGCGGCCTCGTCGCGGCGGGACGACTCAGGTACGTGCTGTCCGGCGGCGGCAGAGGCGGCGGCGACACCGAGGTCACCGCCTGGGTCACCGCCAACTGCGCGGCCGTGGACGGCCACACCGGCCTGTACGACTGCGCCGGCTGACGAACGAGCGAGAGTGGCCGCGGGGATCATCCCCGCGGCGCGCTATAGGCTGATCGGGTGGCGAGTACGACCCGAGCCGATCAGGCCGACCAGCGCAGAGCGGAGCTGCTCGAGGCCACCCGCAAGGTGGTGCTCGAACGCGGCCTGGCCCACACGCGCATCGCCGACATCGCCAAGTCCATCAATGTCAGCGGCGGCCTGATCCACTACCACTTCGCGACCAAGGACGAGCTGATCACCGCCATGTTGCGGGCCACGCTCGACATCGAGAGCGCCCGGCTCAAGGAGCTGGCCGACGGCCCCGGCACGGCGGTGGAGCGCCTCGACCGGGTGCTGCGCTACTACATCCCCGAGTCGCCCTCCGACCAGAGCTGGCTGCTCTGGATCGACGCCTGGAACACGGCGCTGCGCGAGCCCGCCGTCAACGCGATCATGCTGGAGCTGGAGACGGCCTGGCTCGACGCGCTGGCCCAGGTGCTGTCGGCGGGCACCGACGCGGGGGAGTTCGCCTGCGCCGACCCGGCGGGCGCGGCCGAGCGCATCGACGCCATGCTCGACGGCCTGATCATCCGCTACACCCTGCATCCCAACGTGCTCGACCGGGCGCGGCTGCTGGCTCACGCGCGCACGGCCGCCGCCAGGGAGGCGGGTATCGCGGAGGAGAGCTTCGGCTGACCCGGCGGGCAGGCTTGCGGGTCAGGCGGGCTTCCCGGGTCAGGCGGGCAGGGCGGCCAGCAGGAAGGCCAGGCGGGCCGCCGCCGACTCGACGTCCTCGGCGGTGCCGAGGCGGTAGCCCCACGAGGTGATGTACGCGCCCTCGTCGGAGCAGGTCACGGTCTCGGCCAGCGTCGCGGAGAAACGATTGCGCACCGACACGTACGCCGGGTCGCTGGCCAGCGCGACACTCTGCACCGAAAGATCGGCGTGACGGCCCGCGTGCCACGCGAACCGCTCAAGGCATAGCGCGGTATCCAGCATCATGCGTCACCTCCGCAACGTCTCGCGACAGAATTGCACGATCTTGCTGCGGGTGGCAAGCAATTGCTGAGGTTAATGTGGAGTTTGTTGCAGGTATTCGCGAAGAATACGGATGATGACTTCTCGCCCCGGCTCCCCGAACTCGGCCACCTTGGCGTAGTCGTCGAAGGCCCGGACGTAGAAGGCGATGTCGTCGGGGTCGCGCAGCACCAGGTCCTTGGTCATCGTGGCGACGCCGACCATGGCCTCGTTGTAGATCCAGAACCCGTTGATCGGCGCGGACGGCAGCTCGGTGCCGAAGGGGATCACGCCGAACTCCACGTTGGGCAGCGTGCTGACGGCCAGCAGCCGGTCGAGCTGGCCGCGCATGACGTCGGCCGGGGCCAGCGCGCTGCGCAGTGCCGACTCCGGCACCACGAACCGGAACGTGCGCGTGCGGTCGTAGAGGATCTCCTGGCGCTGCATGCGCACGCGGACGGCCGCGTCGATCTGGTCGGCCGCGCTGTAGAGGCGCTTGACCTTGCGGAACACGTGCCGGGCGTACTCGGAGGTCTGGAGCAGGCCGACCACGATGCCGGGCTCGAAGACGCGGAACAGCTTGGTGCGCGCCTCCAGGTCGCGGATGTCCTCCTGGATGGCGGCCAGGCCGCTGCGGTGACGCTGCTTCCAGTCGTCGTGCCGCTCCAGCAGCGCGATGGCCTGCCTGATGAGCTCGTCGGCCGTGTCGGGCGAGGCCCCCACGGCCTGCGCCCACACGACGACGTCGTCCTCGGTCGCCGTCTGCCTGGCGTTCTCCAGGCGCGAGACCTTGGACGGCTGCCAGCGCAGCCGCTCGGCCAGGTCCTTGCCCGACAGGTGGGCGGCCTCGCGCAGCTGTCGAAGCTGGCCGCCGAGGTCGATCCGCGCCTGCTGATAGGACGTCACGCGGCAAGAGGCTAGCCTCGCGGGCACCGATCATGCCAGGCCCAGCCGCGCAATCGTGATCAAGCGGTTGCCGACGGTGTCCCGTCGCTGGTGGGCCGGACACCGGCGGACCCGTCGGGCAGGACCCGGCGGGCGATCTCGGTCAGGAGCTCGCGGGGCACCTCGACGGCGGCCTCGCCGTCGAGCACGTCGCGGAGGTCCGCGAGCGCCTCGGGGTCGGTGACGTGAAGCCCCTGGACGACGATGGTGCCGCGATCGGTCTCGTACAGGGTGGGGCAGGCGCCCGCCTCCGAGGTGGAGCCGAGGAACCGCATGCGCATGACGATCCTTTCCCCGAATACCAGATGCAATTGCGCGCAATTGTACGCATCTGGGCGTCCGGCGTGATCCTTTTCCCGCATCGGGTTCAGCGCAACAAACCTTCCATGATGTCGTGGGCACGGGCGAACAGGCCGAGGGTGGTGGCGTGCAGCACGTCGCCGATCTCGCGGGGCGCCTTGCCGGCGAACGCCCGCGCGTGCGTGCCCTCCAGCACGATGCCGAGCTTGAAACAGGCCATCACCGCGTACCAGTCGATCGCCGACAGGTCGCGCCGCGACAGCTCCGCGTAGTACGCGACCAGCTCCCGCTCGCCCGGCAGTCCAGGCACGTGCCCGTTGTTGACCGGCCAGGTGGCCAGCAGCCAGCCCAGGTCGAGCAGCGGGTCGCCGATCGTGCACATCTCCCAGTCGACGATCGCCGCCACCCGGGGCCCGTCGAGGGCGAACATCAGGTTGGCGAAGTGGTAGTCGCCGTGCATGATCCCCGGGACGAACGTGGCCGGACGGTGGCGGGTGAGCCAGCCGGCGGTCGCCTCCAGGCCCGGGATGTCGGGGCCGGGGTAGCCGTCGAGCTCGCCGTAGGAGTCGAGCTCCTTCAGCCAGCGCGGCACCTGGCGTTCGAGGAAGCCCTCGGGACGGCCGAAGCCGGGCAGCACGTCCGGGTCCACCCGTCCCAGCTCGGCCAGCGCGGCGGCGGCCTCCAGGCCCATCCGGTGCCGGATCGCCGGGTCGGAGGCGTGCGGCTCGGGCAGCCCGGTCGAAGGGTTGAACCCGGCCACGGGTTCCATCAGGTAGAACACCGGCTCCCGGGCGGTCTGCGCGGCCACCAGACGCGGTGCGGGCACCGCCGTGCCGCTCAGCGCGGCCAGCAACCGCGCCTCGCGGCGCAGCACCTCGTTGCTCCTGCGCCGGGCGTGCAGGGGCGGCCTGCGCAGGACGTACGGCCGGCCGCCGCGTTCGAGGCGGACCATGACGTTCTGCGTGCCCCCCGGGATCGGGGCGACCTCCGTGATCGGCCCACCCGGCAGCCCCTCGGCGTCCATCCACGCGCCGAGGTCGTCGAGGTCGATGGCGCTGACGTCGATGTGGGTGGAGGTCATGGCCGCCCTTTGACAGAACGATATTCTGGAGAGCTTCAACCTATGAGAGCCTCCGAGGGCCGGTCAACCCAGGGCCAGCATGAACGGCAGGAACTGCCGCGAGCGGTCGCCGGGCAGGTCGCCGTGCCACACCATCTGCGAACTCGTGAACGCCTCGGTCAGGCCGTGCCCGTCCGCCCAGCGCGTCAGGTCCTCCCTGGCCAGGTCGAGGTCGATCCTGACCTTGCGGCCGGAGTCCAGGGCCAGGTCGCCGATCAGGTCGCGGGCGGTCCGCTCGTCCTGGGCCACGACCGGGCCGATGGTGGCGGTGCCGTCGTTGTCCCAGCGGTGGGCGTAGCCGCCGTCGGTGATCCTGACGCCCTCGCCGAAGCCGAACATCCGGCGCAGCACGGGCGACCGGTCGGTGCCGAACACCTCGGCGTCCAGGGCGAGGATGGTGTCCAGGTCGTCCGGGGTGGCCGGGCGGGTGCGGCCCGATGGCTCGCCGTGGAAGACGCCGGTCCTGGTCGCGGTCCGGTTCGTGACGCGGAAGCCGAACTCCTCGTAGAGCGGGCGGCCGTGCTCGGTGGCGTGCAGCGAGACGGTGCGGCCGCCCGCGCGCTCCAGCACGTGCCGCATCAGCGTGCGGCCCAGGCCCTGCCGGGCGAACCTGGAGGCGGTCAGGACCATGCTGATCACCGCGTGGTCGTCGCCGTAGAGAGTGAGGATGTTCGTGGCGGCCAGGCCGTCGCCGTCGGGGGCCTCGATGCCGTACGGCTCCCCGACCTCGAACAGCAGGCGCCACTTGTGCCGCTCGGCGCCCCAGCCGCGGTCCTCGGCGAGCCGGGTGCAGTCCTCCAGGTCATCAAATGTCAGGCGACGTAGCGTCATGTCAGACATCATCCCGCATTGGGGGAATATGGGTTGATGAAGTGTGTTGTGGCGATTGATGTGGGCGGGACCACCCTGAAAGGCGGATTGATCGCCCAGGACGGCACCATCCTCTACCGGGAACGCCGTCCCACTCCCCGCTCCGAAGGGCCCGAACGCGTCATCGCGGCGATCTCCGCCTTCGTCGCCGACCTGACCCCGCCGCGCACGGTCTCCGGCGCCCTCCTGCGCCCCCAGGCCGTGGGCCTGGCCGTGCCCGGTCTGGTCACGCCCGAGCGGGCCGTCTTCTCGGCCGCGTTCGGCTGGCGGGACGTCCCCGCCGCCGCCTTCACCGACGGGACGCTCCCGCTGGCCCTCGGCCACGACGTGCGCTCGGCCGGCGAGGCGGAGCTGGCCTACGGATCGGCCGCCGCCGACGCGCTGTACGTGCCCATCGGCACCGGCATCGCCGGAGCCGTGGTCCTGTCCGGCTCCCTGTACGGCGGCGCCGCCGGGTGGGCCGGGCAGATCGGGCACGTCCCCGTGCACCCCGGCGGGCTCCCGTGCCCGTGCGGGCAGCGCGGCTGCCTGGCGGCCTACGCCTCGGCCGCCTCCGTCGCCGCCCGCGCCGGCGAGACCTCCGCCGAGGACGTCGTCCGCCGGGCCGCGGCCGGGGACGAACCGGCCGCCCGCGTGTGGGCGGAGGCCGTGGAGGCGCTCGCGCTGGGCCTGGCCACGTACACGTTGGTGCTGGACCCCGCGGTGATCGTCGTCGGCGGCGGCCTCTCCCTGGCCGGGGACGCCCTGCTGACCCCGCTGCGGACCCGGCTGGCCGCCCGCCTCGCCTTCCGTCCCGCGCCCGAGGTACGGGTCTCGGCGCTCGGCGTGGACGCGGGCCTGCTAGGCGCCGGCCTGCTCGGCCTGCGGGAGCAGGGCGGCGGGGACGTCGACCACCTGGGCGCGTAGCTCCTCGCCCAGGGCCTTGGCCTGCGGGTCCATGCGCGGGCTGGCCGCCACGCCCCTGCCCAGCAGCCCGTGGACGACGAAGTTGAGCGCCCTGATGTTGGGCAGCTCGTGCCGGTCGACGCGGTGGGCGGCCAGCTCCGGGAGCAGGACCTTGAGCCGGTCGGCGGTGAGGGTGGCCGCCAGCCAGGCGTACTGCTCGCCGGTCGCGGCCCACACGCCGAGGTTGGCGTCGCCGCCCTTGTCGCCGGAGCGCGCGCCCGCTACCCGTCCCAGGGGCACGCGCACGGTGGGTCCGCCGGGCGGCGCCGGAACGGACGGCTCGACCGGCGGCTCGATCGGCTCGCCCTGGGAAACCGGAGGCGTCTCCCGGAGGAGCAGCTCCACGCCGTCCAGGAAGACGCGGGGCCGCACCTCGGACGCCGGCACCAGGGCCGGCCGGTACACCCCGTACGGGGAGGCGTCCCCCGGCGGGGTGAGGCCGTAGAAGCCCGGGTAGCTGGACAGGCCCGTCTCCACCACGGCCGAGGAGAAGACCCGGCCCGCGGTGCGCCGGTCGGCGTCCATGACGGTGATCCGCAGCAGGCCCGCGTCCGTCAGGGTCACGTCCACCTGGTCGAAGGTCTCGCGCGGCACCCGTGCCCAGATGGCCTCCTCGGCGACCCGCGCCTTGGCCTCGACGTCCAGGCCGGTCAGGACCAGCGTCATCGTGTTGCGGTAGCCGGCCGGGTAGTTGACGGCGACCTTGAGCGTGTCCGGCGGCGCCTCGCCCCGGACGCCGGAGATCAGCACCCGGTCGGGGCCGTCGTCCGAGAGCGTGATCGTGTCGAACCGGGCGACCACGTCGGGGCCCAGGTAGCGCGGGCCGCCCAGTTCGTAGACGAGCTGCGCGGTGACCGTGCCGACCGAGACCAGGCCGCCCGTGCCCGGATGCTTGGTGATCACGGACGAGCCGTCGGCGCGCAGCTCGGCGATGGGGAAGCCGCAGTGGGCCAGGTCGGGCACGTCCTGGAAGAAGGCGTAGTTGCCGCCCGTGGCCTGGCAGCCGCACTCGATGACATGCCCCGCCACGACCGAGCCGGCCAGCGGGTCGAGGTCGCCGGGGCCCCACCCGTACCGCCAGATGCCGGGGCCGGTGACCAGGGCGGCGTCGGTCACGCGGCCGGTCACCACGACGTCCGCGCCCGCCGACAACGCGGCGGCGATGGGACGGCCGCCGAGGTAGGCGTTGGCGGTCAGCGGCGCGGCCGGCGCGCGCTCGCCGGTGTCGGTGCCGGTGTCGATCAGGTCGAGCGGGCGGCCCATGAGGTCGTCGCCGGTGACGTGGGCGACCTTGGGCGACAGGCCCAGCCGGGCGGCCAGCTCGTGCACGGCCTCGGCGCACCCGGCCGGGTCGAGCCCGCCCGCGTTCGTCACGATCCTGATGCCGCGGTCGAGGCAGGCGCCGAGGACGTCCTCAAGCTGGCGCAGGAACGTGGGCGCGTAGCCGGGACGGCCCTTGAGCCGGTTGCCGGCCAGGATCAGCATGGTCAGCTCGGCCAGCCAGTCGCCGGTGAGCACGTCGATCGGGCCGCCCTCGACCATCTCCCTGGCCGCCGAGAGCCGGTCGCCGTAGAAACCGCTGCAATTGGCGACGCGCAACGCCATCACGGCATCCACTTGGGCGGCCGCTTGTCCATGAACGCCGCGATGCCCTCCTGCCCCTCGGCCGAGGTGAACCGCTCGGCCGACAGCTCGCTCATCCGCCGCAGCCCCTCCTCGAACGACACCGCCGGAACCTCCCGCACCAGCCGCTTGGTGATGGCCAGCGCCTCGGGGCCGCCCCTGACCAGCATCCCCGCGTAGTGGCGCACGGTGGGGTCGAGCTCGTCCTCGGGCACGGCCCTGGTCAGCAGGCCGATGCGGGCCGCCGTGGCGGCGTCGAACACCTCGCCGGTCAGGAAGTACTCGGCCGCCGCCCGCGGGTCGAGCCGGCGCAGCACGGGCACCGAGATCATCGCAGGCGCCACCCCGAGCCGCACCTCGGTGAACGCGAACGACGCCGTGTCCGGCGCGATCGCGAAGTCGCACGCGGCGACCAGGCCGAGGCCGCCCGCGCGGGCCGTGCCGTTCAGGCGGCAGATCACCGGCTTCGGGCTCTCCCAGAGCAGCGTCATGATCTCCGGGAAGGACGCCGTCACCGGCGCGTCGGAGTCGCCGCGCTGCTCCTTCAGGTCGGCGCCCGAGCAGAACACCCGGCCCGTGCCGGTCAGCACGATCACCCGGGCGTCCGGCTCGGCCAGCGCCCAGCGCAGCTGCTCGGCCAGCTCGGCCAGCAGCCGCCTGGACAGCGCGTTGCGATTGGCCGGCGAGTCGAGCGTGACGGTGGCCACGCCCTCCGCCAGCTCCCTGTGCACCAGGCTCGTCATGGGTTCTCCTCCTGGATGATCGCCAGCACGGCCCCGGCCTCGACCTGCTGTCCCTTCTCGACGCGTACGTCCGACACCACGCCGCCCGCCGGGGCCGCGATGCGATGCTCCATCTTCATCGCCTCCAGCACCAGGACCGGCTGGCCCTGGACCACCGTGTCGCCCTCGGCCACCTCGACCCGCAGCACGCTGCCCGGCATGGGCGCGAGCAGGGAGCCGGGGGCGACGTGCTCGACAGGCTCGGGCAGGCGCGGCACCGGCGTCAGCACCGCCGCGCCCGCCGCGGAGTCGACGTAGACGCGGTCGTCGCCGTCGTACCGGGCGACCTGGAACGTCCGCCGCAGGCCGCCGCTCTCCAGGACGACCTCCTCCGGCCGGGCCGAGACCACGCTGACACCCGGGGGCAGCGGGTCGTAGACGACGTCGGCCTCCTCGAAGCGGGCGCGGGCGGGCTGCGAGCGCACGTTGCGCCAGCCGGCCGGCAGCCCGGCCAGGACGCGGGCGTCGCGACGGTTGGCGGCGGCCATGGCGAGCGCGGCGGCCAGCGCCGGCAGTCCGCCGTCGCCGGAAGGCGGGGACGACGGCGCCGACAGTGGCGACAGCGGGCCGCCGGAGGAGAGGAAGGCGGTGTTCGTCTCGCCCGCGAGGAAGGCCGGGCTGGTCACGATCTCCAGCAGCAGGTCGCGGTTGGTGGTGACGCCGTGCAGCCGGGCCCGGCGCAGGGACGCGGCCAGCTTCCGCGCCGCCTCCGCCCGCGTCGCCCCGTAGCCGACGATCTTGGCCAGCATCGCGTCGTAGTGCGGCGACACCTCCGACCCGGACTCGACGCCCGAGTCCACCCGCACGTCACCCGGCACCTCGAACCGGCGCAGCACGCCCGTCTGGGGCACGTAGCCGGCGTCCTCGGCGTACAGCCGCGCCTCGATCGCGTGGCCGCGCGGGCCGGGCGGCTCCGGCGGCAGCGCCGCGCCCTCGGCCACCTCAAGTTGCAGCCGTACGAGGTCGACGCCGAAGACCAGCTCGGTGACCGGGTGCTCGACCTGGAGCCGGGTGTTCATCTCCAGGAACGCCACCCGGTCGTCCTTGACCAGGAACTCGACCGTGCCGGCCCCGACGTAGCCGATCCGGCGGGCCGCCCGTACGGCCGCCGCGCACAGCAGCTCGCGGGTGCGCTCCGAGATCCCCGGCGACGGGCACTCCTCGACGACCTTCTGATGCCTGCGCTGGACGCTGCACTCGCGCTCGCCCAGCGCCCACACCGTGCCGTGGACGTCGGCCAGCACCTGCACCTCGACGTGCCGGGCGGCCTCCAGCAGCGGCTCGGCGAACACGGCGCCGTCGCCGAAGGCCGCCGCGGCCTCCCGCCGCGCCGACTCCACCTCGGCGGCCAGCCCGCCGGCGTCCCGGACGATCCGCATGCCGCGCCCGCCCCCGCCCGCGGACGCCTTCACCAGCAGCGGGAACTCGCCCGGCGCGGCCAGGTCGAGCGAAGGCAGCACCGGAACCCCGGCCTCAGCCATCAGCCGCTTGGCCGCGATCTTCGAGCCCATCGCCTCGATCGCCGCGGGCGGCGGACCCACCCACGTGAGCCCGGCCTCCAGCACGGCCCGCGCGAACGCGGCGTTCTCCGACAGGAAGCCGTAACCCGGGTGCACCGCGTCGGCGCCGGAGGCCCGGCACGCCTCGACGATCCGGTCCACCGCCAGGTACGTCTCGGCCGGGTGGGACCCCGGCAGGCGGACGGCGAGGTCGGCCTCCCGGGCGTGCGGCGCGCCGGCGTCGGCGTCGGAGAAGACGGCGACCGTGGAGACGCCGAGCGAGCGGCAGGTGCGGAAGACCCGGCGGGCGATCTCGCCCCGGTTCGCGACGAGCAGACGGGTGATCACGGCCGGAACACCCCGAACCCCGCGGCCGGCGGCACCGGCGCGCTGTTGATCGCCGACAGGCACATGCCCAGCACCGTACGGGTGTCGCGCGGGTCGATCACCCCGTCGTCGTAGAGCCGCCCCGACAGGAAGAACGGCAACGACTCCGCCTCGATCTGGGACTCCACCATGGCCCGCATCGCCGCGTCGGCCTCCTCGTCGTAGACCTGCCCCCTGGCCTGCGCCGCGGCCCGCCCGACGATCGACAGCACCCCGGCGAGCTGGGCCGGGCCCATCACCGCCGACTTGGCGCTCGGCCAGCTGAACAGGAACCGGGGGTCGTAGGCGCGCCCGCACATGCCGTAGTTGCCGGCGCCGTAGGAGGCGCCCATGACGACGGTCAGGTGGGGCACGGTCGAGTTCGACACGGCGTTGATCATCATGGCGCCGTGCTTGATGATGCCGCCCTGCTCGTAGTCCTTGCCCACCATGTAGCCGGTGGTGTTCTGCAGGAACAGCAACGGCGTGCGCGACTGGTTGGCGAGCTGGATGAACTGGGTGGCCTTCTGCGACTCCTCGCTGAACAGCACCCCGCGCGCGTTGGCCAGCACCCCGACCGGGTAGCCGTGGACCCGCGCCCAGCCGGTGACCAGCGACGGGCCGTACAGGGGCTTGAACTCGTCGAACTCGCTGCCGTCCACCACCCGGGCGAGCACCTCGCGCGGGTCGAAGGGGATCTTCAGGTCCTCCGGGACGATCCCCAGCAGCTCCTCGGCCGGATAGGCGGGCTCGCGGGCGGGCAGCGGCGTCACGCCCTGTTTGCGCCAGTTGAGCGAGCGCACGACGGCGCGGCCGATGCGCAGCGCGTCGTGCTCGTCCTCGGCCAGGTGGTCGGCCAGGCCGCTGGTCCTGGCGTGCATCTCGGCGCCGCCCAGCGACTCGTCGTCGGACTCCTCGCCGGTGGCCATCTTGACCAGCGGCGGGCCGCCGAGGAACACCTTGGCGCGGTCGCGGACCATCACCGCGTAGTCGCTCAGGCCGGGCACGTACGCGCCGCCGGCCGTGGAGTTGCCGAAGACCAGCGCGATCGTCGGGACGCCCGCCGCTGACAGCCGCGTCAGGTCGCGGAAGACGCGGCCGCCCGGGATGAAGATCTCCTTCTGCGTCGGCAGGTCCGCGCCGCCGCTCTCGACCAGGTTCACGTACGGCAGCCGGTTGGTGAGCGCGATGTCGGCCGCGCGCAGCGTCTTGCGCAGCGTCCACGGGTTGGACGCGCCGCCCCTGACCGTGGGGTCGTTCGCGGTGATCAGGCACTCGACGCCCTCGATCACCCCGATGCCGGTCACGACGCCCGCGCCGACCTGGAACTCGCTGCCCCACGCGGCCAGCGGCGACAGCTCCAGGAACGGCGAGTCGGGGTCCACCAGCAGCTCGATGCGCTCCCTGGCGAGCAGCTTGCCGCGCCGGCGGTGACGTTCGACGTACTTCTCGCCGCCGCCTCCCACCGCCTTGGCGTGCTCGGCGTCCAGCTCGGCCAGCTTGGCGAGCATGGCCTCGCGCCGGGCCCGCTGTTCGGCGCCGCGCGGGTCGAGCCGGCTCCTGATCACGAAGCCTCCTGTGACGAAGTCGACGTGGGCGTCAACCCGATGGCCCGCGCCCACAGCCGGGTCAGGTGGTCGACGGCGTCCTGCTCGCCGGCCTGCTCACCGAGATCCAGCCACACGTGGGCGAAGTGCTCGACCATGCCGCCCAGCATGACGGCCGTCAGCCGCGGGTCGAGCGAGGGGTCGGCCAGGCCCTGCTCCTGAAGGCGGCGCAGCCCGTCGGCGCCGCGCCGGACGAACGCCTCGCGCAGCTCCAGCAGCAGCCGCCCGAACCGGGGGTCGGCGTCGGCGGCGTGCTCCACCATGCGGACCAGGCGCGAGTTCGCCGCCCAGGCTCGCAGGTAGAGGCGGTTGGCGGCCTCGACGCGGGCGTAGGGGTCGTCGGGGGCGGCCGCGCCGACCGCGCTCGCCGCGAACATCTCGCCGACCACCGCCTGCGCCACCTCCCCGAACAACGCCTCCTTGGAGTCGAAGTACGTGTAGAAGGTGCCGTGGGAGACACCCGCCCGCGCGCACACGTCGTCGATCCGCACGGCGTCGTACCCGTGCTCCTCGAACGCCTCGCGCCCGGCCGCGAGCAACGTGGCCCGCGTGCGCTTGCCACGAAGGGTCAGGGACCTGACGATCACGTCAGTCACGGTAGCGACCGGGGCGCGCGGAAGGAAGGGGTCCCGCCGCGCGCGGCCGGGTCAGGTGCAGTGGCTCCAGCCGGACTTCCAGCTCAGCGAGTTCCACGAACCGCCCCAGATCACGCACTTCTTCACGGCCGCCAGCCGCACCGGCCCCGCGTACGCGGTGAACTTGCCCGGGTTGCTGCCGCTCGCGCCGCCCTGGACCTGGAGGGTGGCGTTCATGGAGACCTTGCCGGGATAGACCAGCTTCGACATCGTGACCACGCAGTTCTTGCCCGCGCTGGTGTTGTAGAGCAGGTAGATCGTGGCCGAACCGCCCAGCGCGTGCGAGTCGATCACCTTGAAGCCCGAGCCGCAGACGGTCACCACGTTGAAGGTGTTCGGCTTGAGCGTGGCGGTCGGCTTGGCCGTGGGCTTGGCGGTGGGCTTCGTGGTGGGTTTGGTCGTCGCCGGCTTCTTCGTCGGGGCCGTGGCCGAGAGGCCGGAGGTCGGGTCGGCCGTCGGCTCGTCCTCGCCGTCGACGAGGCCGGTGGGCTTCTTCGTCTTGGTGGGGGTCGGCTTGGCCGTGGGGGCCTTGGTGGTGGTGGGGTGGGTCGTGGGCACGTTCGTCACCGGGTTCGGGACCGCGATGACGGGTTCCTTGGTGTGCTTGGCCTTCTTGGGCGGATCGGCCTGGCCGACGTCCAGCGTGGGGACGGGCTCGCCGGTGTCCGCCGTCAGGATCGGGTCGGGGGTCACCTCGGCGACCGGCGGCTCGCCGGGCTGCCCGGCGCCCTGGCCGTCACCCTTGGGGTTCTGGGAGGCGTTGCCGGTGGCGGTGATCGCGACGTCGCCGCTGTTGGCCTGCACGACGACGGCCCCGGCCACCACGAGCAGCGCGGCGGCGGCCGCGCCGGAGAGGGCGAGCGTCAACGTCCGCCGCTGCTTGTCCGGCGCTCCACCGGACGGCTCGCCCTGCGGACCACCGGCGGTTCCGATCCGGGTCGCCCCCGGGTTCCCGCCGGGATGACCCGCCTGGGGTCCGCCGGGGTGTCCCGCCTGAGGGCCACCGGGCATGCCGCCGTGCGGGTGCCCGTGCGGGGCCGCACCCGGCTGGCCGCCCTGCGCGGCCGGTCCGCCCATGGCGCCGGCCTGCGGGCCGCCCTGCGCGCCGTGCTGGGGTGCGCCGGTTTGGGGTGCGCCGTGCTGAGGTGCGCCGGGAACGCCGCCCTGAGGGCCGTTCGGCGCGCCGCCCTGGGGCGCGCCTGGCTGAGGGCCGCCCGGTGCGTGCTGGCCGCCGGGGACGGACGCGCCCGGGGCGCCGGGCGCACCGGCGTGGGGGACGCCCTGGGGAGCGCCGGGCATGGCGCCCGCCGGTCCCTGCGGGGCGCCGGGGGCGGGGCGGTTGTGCGGCCCGCCCTGCTGCGGGACGGGATTGGTCCCGGACATCTGGGTCCACGGCCCCGGATAGGCGTCCTGCCCGGCCCCGGACGGACCGGCCTGCTGCGGGACGGCGGGAGTGACGGTGGCGCCGGTGACCGGTTCGACGGCGGCCTTGGGCGCGGGCTGCCCCGTGAGGCGGACGATCAGCTCGTCGGCGCTCGGCCGCTGCGCCGGGTCCTTGGACAGGCACAGCCCCACCAGCGCGGCGAGCTCGCCCTCCATCCCGCCGAGCTGCGGCTCCTCGTTCAGGATGCGGTTCATCACCACGGGGATGGAGTCGGCCCCGAACGCGGGCTTGCCGGTGGCCGCGTACACCATCGTGACGCCCCACGCGAAGACGTCGGCGGCCTCCGACACGGCGGCCCCGCTGAGCTGCTCGGGCGCCAGGTACGACGGCGTCCCCATCGCCATCCCGGTGGCCGTCGCCCCCGGCGAGTCCAGCGCGCGGGCGATGCCGAAGTCGATCACGACCGGCCCCTCGGGGCCCATGAGCACGTTCGCGGGCTTGAAGTCGCGGTGCAGGATCCCGGCCCGGTGGATGGCCGCCAGCGCGGTGGCCGTGCTGATCGCCAGCCGTTCCAGCGCCGCGCCCCGCCGCGGGCCCTCGTTGATGACGAGCTCGCGCAGGGAGGGCCCCGGCACGTACTCGCTCACGATGTACGGCCGGCTCCCGTCCAGGTCGGCGTGGAGGACGGGCGCGGTGCAGAACCGGGCGACCCGCTGGGCCACCGCCACCTCGCGCAGGAACCTGGTCCGCGCGTCGGCGTCGGCCACGAGGGCATGGTGCAGCAGCTTGACGGCGACCTGTTCACCTGAGTCACTCTTGCCCAGATAAACGACGCCTTGACCACCCTCGCCGAGCCGGGCGACGATGTCGTACGCCCCCAGCCGCCGCGGGTCGTCCCCTGCCAACGGCTGGAACTGATTCACGTCGGACCCCCATCACAACCAACAGATGGGGCAAAACGCTACCAGCGTGACAAGTGGGGCGTCTGCCGGACGTGTAAGTAACTTCCACTTTCTGACGAAAGATGTCAGTGTCTCGTCGCAGGTCGTGTCCGTGTCGGAGGCCAAGGTCACGGCTTGGCAAATTCAGATGGCCTTGCCCGGGTTCATGATCCCCAGAGGGTCGAAGACCGCCTTGATGCCCTGCTGCACCTCGGTCGCCACCGGCCCCGACTCCAGTCCCAGCCAGCGCCGCTTGAGCACGCCCACGCCGTGCTCGCCGGTCAGGGTGCCGCCGAGCGACAGCGCGTACCGGAACACCTCGTCGGCCGCGGCCCACACCTCGGCGGGCGGCTCGGCCGTGCCGTGCTCGAAGATGAAGACCGGGTGCAGGTTGCCGTCCCCGGCGTGGGCGACCGTGCAGATGCGCACACCGTGCCGGACCGCCGCCGCCTCGATCGCCGTGATCATCTCGGGCAGCGCCGAGCGCGGCACGCACACGTCCTCGACCAGGCACGCCCCCAGCCGCTCCTTGGCCTGATAGGCCATCCTGCGCAGCCCGACCAGCTCCTCGGTCTCCTGCGGGCTGGAGGAGACGGCGACGAACGAGGCGCCGTTGTCCAGGCAGAGCCGTTCCATGCGGGCGGCCATGTCCTGGCTGTCGGTCGCGTCGGACTGGCCGATCAGCATGGCCTGCGTGGCGGGTTCGAGCCCGATGTTGCGCCAGTCGTCGATGGCCTCCAGCGTGGCCCGGTCCAGCAGCTCCATCAGCGAGGGCTGGCAGCCCGCGGCCATGATCGCCGACACGGCCGCGCCCGCCTCGCGCAGCGAGCCGAACTCGGCGGCGAACGTCGCGGGCGGCGCGGCGGGGGCCCTCCTCAGCCGCACGGTGGCCGCGGTGATCACGCCCAGCGTGCCCTCCGAGCCGACGAACAGCCCGGTCAGGTCGTAGCCGGTGACGCCCTTCATCGTGCGCCGGCCGGTGTTCAGGACGCGCCCGTCGGCCAGCACGACCTCAAGGCCGAGCGTGGCGTCCCTGGTGACGCCGTACTTCACGCAGCGCAGGCCGCCGGCGTTGGTGGCCAGGTTCCCGCCGATCGTGGAGATCTCGTACGACGAGGGGTCCGGCGCGTACATGAGCCCGTGCGCGCGGGCGGCGCGGTCGAGGTCGGCGGTGATGACGCCCGGCTCCACCACGGCGATCTCGTCGGCGGGGGAGAGCTCCCTGATGGCCGTCATCCTGGCCAGCGACAGGACGATCGTCCCGTCGCCCGCCGTGGCCGCGCCCGCCAGGCCCGTCCCGGCGCCGCGCGGAACGACCGGCACCCGGTGCTCGGTGGCCCACCGCAGGGTCGTCACCACGTCCTCGCGGGAGGCGGCGAGCACCACGCCGAGCGGCTTGCCGGGCTCCACGAACGTGCGGTCGCGGGCGTAGGAGTCGATCACGTCCGGGTCGGTCAGCACACGAGCTTCGGACAGCGAGTTCACCAGGGCATCAATCGGTCTCACACCTGCACCTTACGGTTTGCGCGGAACGTGCCTTAAGGCCAGACTGCCCGGGTGGAAGTCAGGTGCCCGGTGTGTACGCAGGCTGACCAGCTCGTCTCGGTTCCGGGGGCGGTCGCCGCGGGGACGACATACCGGATCGGCAGGGTCAGGCTGCCCGGGCAGCGGCAGATCGCCGACCTGCCGACGGCGCCGTCGATGGGCGCGTCGAAGCACGTCATGAGCCGTACGCAGCTCGCGGTGTGGATGTCGTTCCCCAGCCGCCACTACACGCCCTGGGCCAGGAACCAGGGGTGGATCATGCTCGGCGCGGCGGCCTTGGTGCATCTCGTCGTGTCGCTGGTGATCGCGATGGGCAAGGACTCGCGGTGGACCGAGGTGCTGCTGGCGCCGTTCTGCCTCACCGGGCTGTTCTGGGGGCTCGGGCTGCTGTTCGTGCTCGGCGCGCGCGGCGCCCGCAGGCGCGACCACGCCGAGGCCCCGGCCCGGGACAAGGCGCTGGCCGTGTGGGAACGGCTGTACTACTGCGCCCGCGACAACGTCGCGTTCGAGCCGGGGGTCGGCGTCTCGTTCCATCCGGGCGAGACGCGCGAGTACATCTTCGGCTTCAGGGGCCGGGCGATCTAGCCGCGCTCCTCCGCCACCAGGCGGACGCAGACGGCCAGGCCCTCGATGGCCTGCTCCAGCTCGTCCAGCTCGGGGAAGGTGGGGGCGATGCGGATCGTGCTGTCGGCCGGGTCCTGGCCGTAGGGGTGCGTGGCGCCGGCCGGGGTGAGCGCGATGCCGGCGGCCTTGGCCCTGGCCACGACCTCGGCGGCGTGCGGCACCTCCAGGCTGATGAAGTAGCCGCCCCGCGGGCTGGTCCAGCTCGCCAGGTCGCCGAGCCGCTCGGTCAGCACCTTGTCGACCAGCTCGAACTTCGGCCCGATCAGCGCGGCGTGCCGCCGCATGTGCGCGGCCACGCCCGCGGCGTCGCGCAGGAACTCGACGTGCCGGAGCTGGTTGAGCTTGTCGGGGCCGATGGACTGCTTGGCGGTGTTGGCGAGGAACCACTCCACGTTCGCCGGCGAGGAGCCGAAGAACGACACGCCCGAGCCCGCGTACGTGACCTTCGAGGTGGAGGCGTAGACGAACACGCGGTCGGCGTTGCCGTGCTCGGCCGCCAGCGCGAGCAGGTCGGCCAGCTCGTCAGGGGTGTCGGTGAGGTGGTGGACGGCGTAGGCGTCGTCCCACATGATCCGGAAGTCGGGGGCGGCCGTCGGCATGGCGGCCAGCCTGCGCACGGTCTCGTCGCCGTAGGTGATCCCGGAGGGGTTGCTGTACTTCGGCACGCACCAGATGCCCTTGACCGTCGGGTCGGCGGCGACCAGGCGCTCGACGACGTCCATGTCGGGGCCGTCGCCGTCCATGGGGACGGCCGTCATCTTGATGCCGAGCCGCTCGCAGATGGTGAAGTGCCGGTCGTAGCCGGGCACCGGGCACAGGAACGTGATCTCCGGCTCCTCGACCCAGCGGCGCTCGGCCCCCGGCACCTTCGACAGCAGCGCGTGCACGATCGTGTCGTGCATCAGCGTCAGGCTGGAGTTGCCGCCCACGACGAGCTGCCCGGCGGGCACCTGGACCAGCGGCGCGAAGATCTCGCGCAGCTCGGGCAGGCCCTGCAGGTTGCCGTAGTTGCGGCCGTCGGTGCCGTCGGCGGCCTTGACGGAGGAGGGCAGCCCGAGCAGGCCGTCGGAGAGATCGAGCTGGCGCGGTGACGGCTTGCCCCTGGTGAGGTCGAGCGAGAGCCCCCGCTGGACGAGGGCGGCGTAGTCACTCTGTGCGGTCACGAGATCTCTCCTCCGGGTCGGTTCGGTCCAAAGGATAGAAGAAATCCACAGGGGGACCGGTAATCGCCCGGCATGTGGGACACCGGTTCAAAGACGTTCTAAAGAAGCGCTTCCCGTCCGGCGTTGGTTGGCGTGGAATGGACGGCATCGGGCAGGCACAACTCCGCGAAGGAGGGAGCAGCCGTGACGACTGTTCGGGACACCTCGATCGAGCAGGTCAGGCGCCGCCGTACCGGGACCGTCATCGCCTCCTGGCTCTCGACGACCGATCACAAGGTCATCGGGTACCTCTACCTGATCACCTCCTTCGGCTTCTTCCTGGTCGCGGGCATCATGGCCATGATCATCAGGGCCGAGCTGGCGCAGGCCGGCATGCAACTGGTCAACCAGCACGAGTACAACCAGCTGTTCACCATCCACGGCACGGTGATGCTGCTGCTGTTCGCCACGCCGCTGTTCGCCGGGTTCGCCAACGTGGTCATGCCGCTGCAGATCGGCGCGCCCGACGTCGCCTTCCCCCGGCTGAACGCGGTGGCGTACTGGCTGTTCCTGTTCGGCGGGCTCATGGTCCTGGCGGGCTTCCTCACCCCCGGCGGCGCCGCCGACTTCGGCTGGTTCGCCTACACGCCGCTGTCGAACGCGATCCACTCGCCGCAGGTCGGCGGCGACCTGTGGATCATGGGCCTGGTGATGTCCGGGCTCGGCACGATCCTGGGCGCGGTCAACTTCATCTCCACGATCATCGGCATGCGCGCCCCTGGCATGACCATGTTCCGCCTGCCGATCTTCACCTGGAACGTGCTGCTGACCAGCATGCTGGTGCTGATGGCCTTCCCCGTGCTGGCCGCCGCGCTGCTGGTGCTGGAGTCGGACCGCAAGCTCGGCACGCACGTCTTCGACGGCGCCAACGGCGGGCCGCTGCTGTGGCAGCACCTGTTCTGGTTCTTCGGCCATCCCGAGGTCTACATCATCGCGCTGCCCTTCTTCGGCATCATCACCGAGGTGATCCCGGTGTTCAGCCGCAAGCCGATCTTCGGCTACATGAGCCTGATCGGGGCCACGATCGCCATCGCCGGGCTGTCGATGACCGTGTGGGCGCACCACATGTTCGCGACCGGGCAGGTGCTGCTGCCGTTCTTCTCGTTCATGACGTTCCTCATCGCGGTGCCGACCGGGGTGAAGTTCTTCAACTGGGTCGGCACGATGTGGCGGGGGCATCTGTCGTTCGAGTCGCCGATGTTGTTCTCGGTCGGGTTCCTGGTCACGTTCCTGCTCGGCGGGCTGACCGGGGTCATCCTGGCCTCGCCGCCGCTCGACTTCCAGATCAGCGACACCTACTTCGTCGTCGCCCACTTCCACTACGTGGTCTTCGGCACGGTCGTGTTCGCCATGTTCGCCGGCTTCTACTTCTGGTGGCCGAAGATGACCGGCAGGATGCTCGACGACCGGCTCGGCAAGGTGCACTTCTGGACGTTGTTCGTCGGCTTCCACACCACGTTCCTCGTCCAGCACTGGCTCGGCCAGCTCGGCATGCCGCGGCGTTACGCCGACTACAGCGCGGCCGACGGCTTCACCGCGCTCAACGAGATCTCCTCGGCCGGGGCGTTCCTGCTCGGCGCCTCGACGCTGCCGTTCCTCTACAACGTCTACAAGACGACCAGGCACGCGCCCAAGGTCACGCTCGACGACCCCTGGGGCTACGGCAACTCGCTGGAATGGGCGACCTCCTGCCCGCCGCCGCGGCACAACTTCACCAGCATGCCGCCGATCCGCTCGGAGCGGCCCGCGTTCGACCTGCACTACCCGCACGAGGACGCCCCGCACAAGGACGCCCCGCACGACGACGAGCCCGCCGTCGAGCCCTCGGTCGAGCCGGACGCCGGCCCCGAGCCGCCCCCGGTGCTCGCCTCCGACTGACCTTCCCGGAGGGCCGTGCGGCCGGCATTTCATGATCGCGTTGTCGCGTTTATCCGAGGGCCATTGCGGGCAGTACCGCCGCCGCAATTCTGCTGGTTGAAATGTCGTAGTTTGATCACGTTTCAACAACGTACTTTACGACCCGTTTATCCACCCTCTAGCGTCCGGCATTGCACACCCTATGGCCATGCGCCCGGCGACCCCGGGCAGAGAGGGTACCTGGTGCCAAGCTCAAAGCGCCTGTTAGTCGCGTTCCCGGCGGTCGCCCTCCTCGGCGCCGCGCTGACCGTCCCCGCGGCCCAGGCCACGTCAGTGGCCAACTACCAGCCCACGGCGGCGGACTACTACATCAACTACGCACCTCCGCGGGTCGAGAAGGAGCCGCAGGAACCCGGGCTGAACAAGGGCAAGGCCCGCTCGCTCTCACCGGCGGAGAAGTTCGACAGGAAGTTCGTCACCGGCAACCCCGCCGCGGCCCGCGTTCTGGCCGCCCGGGAGAACCAGGCGATCAGGACCGGCCGCAACCCGGCCGAATGGATCTTCAAGAACTCCAAGCAGGTCAAGACCGCCAAGCTCCTGACCGTGCTGGTCGAGTTCAACGACCAGGCGAACGACGACTTCTCCGGCTTCAACCGGCTGCGCACGACCGACAGCGCGCCGGACGACTGCGTGGTCGAGCCGGCGGGCACGTTCAAGAACGGCCCGCTGCACAACAACATCCCCGACCCCGCGACGCTGCCGAACAAGGACAACAACTCCTTCTGGCTCAAGGACTTCAGCACCGACCACTTCAACAAGATGCTCTACAGCGACAAGGGCATCACCGAGCGCGTGCGCAAGGACCTCAAGGACCCCCGCGACGGCAAGCCCGGCATCGACATCTCCGGCTACACGATGAAGAAGATGTACGAGGAGCTGTCCAAGGGCGCCTACTCCGTCACCGGCTCGGCCGTCGGCTGGATCAAGGCCCCGCACTCCGAGGCGTACTACGGCGCCGCGGCCTGTGGCGGCCAGCCGCAGGACATGTCGGGTCACCCCAGCAACCCGACCGGCGCGGGCCAGCTCGCCATCGACACGGTCGACGCCCTCGCCAAGGCGCAGCCGAACTTCCCGTGGGCCGACTACGACGTCGAGGACGTGGCCGACTCCGACGGTGACGGCAACTTCGACGAGCCCGACGGCGTCATCGACCACCTGGTCATGGTGCACGCCGGCAAGGACAAGTCCTCCGACGGCGGCGCCGAGGGCACCTACGCCATCTGGGCGCACTCCAGCGCGGTCGCGGGCGGCTACAAGATCCCGGGCAGCGACAAGAAGATCTCCAACTACATCGTGCAGCCCGAGGACTCCGGCGTCGGCGTCTTCGCCCACGAGTACGGCCACGACCTCGGCCTGCCCGACCTGTACGACACCAGCGGCCAGGCCAGCTCCGCGGTGGACTTCTGGGACCTGATGTCCAGCGGCTCCCACTCCGGCCCCATCTTCCAGTCCATGCCCACGCACATGGGCCTGTGGGACAAGTGGGTGCTCGGCTGGGCCAACCCGAAGACGTTCAACCCGGGTGACGCCTCCAGGATCGTCACGGTCGGACAGTCCTCGCGCACACCCAAGCTCACCGAGGACGGCGTCCGGGTGAACCTGGCCTCCACCCCGCTGAAGATGATCGACCCGCACAGCGGCACGAAGGCCTGGTGGTCCAACCTGGACCAGGACTGGGCCAACCAGACCCTGACCCGCGAGGTCCCGGTGCCCGCCGGCTCCGACGTGCGGTTCTGGATGTGGAACAACTACGAGATCGAGCAGGACTGGGACTTCGGCTTCGTGGAGGTCTCGACCGACGGCGGCCAGACGTGGAGCCAGCTCAAGGTGCGCGACGAGGCCGGCAACGAGGTCACCACGCCCGACGGCTACCCGGACCCGAACAAGAACCTCAAGACGTTCGGCAACAAGAAGTACGGGCTCACCGGTGACACCGGCGGCCAGTGGCGGCACGACTACGTCGACCTGACGCCGTACGCCGGCCAGTCCGTCAAGCTGCGTCTGGCCTACAACACCGACGCCGCCTTCGAACCGCGCGGCTGGCACGCCGACGACTTCTCGCTCACCAACGGCGGCACCACCGTCTGGAGCGACGACGTCGAGAACGGCGACAACGGCTGGAAGGCCACCGGCGGCACGTTCACCAACACCAGCGGCCAGGGCTGGACCGTCAACAACGGCTCCCGCGAGATCGCCCGCTTCTACCTCGCCGAGTGGCGCAACTTCGACGGCTTCGACAAGGGCCTGCAGTACGCCTACGACACCAACTACTCCCGCGACGGGGCGTGGAAGGTGGAGAAGGTCAAGTACAACGCGCCCGGCCTGCTGGTCTGGTACCGCGACTCGACCTTCACCAACAACTCGGTGGTCAACAACCTGACCCTGCCGCCGAGCATCGGCTCCAAGGGCAGCCTGCTGGTCGTGGACTCGCACTACGACCCGCTGCGCCGCAACGGCACCGCCGCCCAGAAGGACCCGAGCAGGCACAAGAACCTGGAAGGCCGTACGCAGTCCTCCAACGCGGCCTTCTCCTTCAACAACACCTACCCGCTGAAGGAGTGCCTGGAGGCGCCGGACGAGCCGTTCAGCGAGTACTGCTCCACCATCCCCGCGCTCAAGGGCGTGCCGAACTTCACCGACGCGAAGACCTGGGTTCCGGGCTTCGAGCTGCAGAACGGCTCGCTCTACTACCGTGACTTCGACGCCTCCACGGTGGTGCCGAGCAAGGGCGACCAGCCGTACAGCACCCGCGTGGTGCACGTGGACGGCACCCCCGCCACCGAGCTGTACGGGACCGACCTCGGCAACGGCCACGTGGCCGGCACCGGCAACCCGGGCGACGAGGGCAAGGCGCTGGGCGTGCAGTTCAAGCTGATCAGCCCGCTGCCGGGCAACCTGGGCGCCATCGTCCAGGTCGTCCCGCCGAAGAAGTAGGGCGACGAGGGGCCGCCGCATCCCGGCGGCCCCTCGTTCCAGCACGGAACGGCGGATCCAGCGCCTACGATTGATGACCATGAGCGAACTGCGCACCAAGATCGAGCACACTGAGGCGATCCGGCGGGATCGCCGGGTGGCGGTGGTGGTGAACACTCGCTCACGCCGCGGCCGCCGCCACTACTTCGAGGTCATCGAGCAGCTGCACAACCTGGGGTTCGAGCCGCTGGCCGAGCTGTCGGTCTACAACCCCAAGCGGCTGCGCGACCTGCTCGACACCGCCCTCGCCACCGACCCCGACCTGCTGATCGTGGGCGGCGGCGACGGCACCCTCTCCTCGGCCGTGCGCCACGTCGCCCACCGCGACGTGGCGCTCGGTGTGTTGCCGCTCGGCACCACCAACAACTTCGCCAGGAGCCTCGGCCTGCCGCTCGACCTGGCCGGGGCCATCAGGGTGTTCTCCACCGGCAAGGTCGCCGACATCGACCTCGGCATGGCCGGCGACCGGCCCTTCGCCAACCTGGCCAGCTTCGGCGTCTCGGTCGAGGTGGCCGGCCGGGTCAAGCCGTGGCTCAAGCGCATCGTGGGCCGTCCGGCCTACCCGATGACCGCCCTCACCGTCCTGCCGGGGCACCGGCCCTTCCGGGCGTACATCACCGTCGAGGGGCGGCGGCACGAGCTGCTCACCCACCAGCTCAACATCGCCAACGGCCGATTCCACGGCGGCTGGCAGGTGGCCAAGGACATCAGCATCGACAACGGCATGCTGGTGGCCTACCAGCTCGGCTCCGGCAAGAAGCTGCGCCTGCTCGGCGAGACGCTGCTGCGGGCGACCACCGGCCGCTGGCGCAGCCTGGCGGGCGGCCCGTTCGTGGTCGGCCGGGAGATGCTGCTGGAGACCGACCCGCCGATGGCCGCCGACGTCGACGGCGAGGTGCGCCTGCGCACCCCGATCACGCTGCGCGTGGTGCCCAACGGCGTGCGCGTGATGGTGCCCGACTCCTTCGAGGACAACTGACTCAGCCGCCGCCCAGCGACCGGTAGGCGGGGATGAGCGCGTCCGCCAGGCCGGCGGGCGGCGGGAAGACCCGCGGCAGCAGGTCGGGCGCGTCCGCGGCCGGGCGGCGTTCGGGGCGGTGCGCGGTGGCGCCGGGCGCGTAGAAGTCGGCCAGCCGGTCGGCGAACGGCACGTCGGCCACCTCCAGCGGATCGGGCGCGGGCGGGTCGTCGGCCAGCGAGCCGAGCAGCTGCTCGCGGGTGCGCCCACGCCAGGCCAGCACCAGGAACGGGTCGTCGTCGAACGACTCGGCCAGCAGGTAGAGCACGGCCGACAGGTGCTTGCACGGGAACCCCCAGTCGGGGCACGAGCACTCCATGTCCAGGTCGCGCGGGAACAGGTCGACGCCCTGCGCGGCGAACAGCTCCTCGATCTCCACCGGCATCTCCCCGGCCAGCAGCCTGGCCCGGTGGACGGCCTGCGCCGCGACGGCCTCCTCCAGCCGCGCCCACACGTCCTCGCCGTAGGCGTCGATCCGCACCACGACGTCGTACGGCGCGGGCCGCGACCCCTGGACGGAGGCCCGTACCAGCCCTGCGGACAGGTCGATCGAGCGCACCTGGCCCTTGCGGGCGTAGGCGCGGCCCCGGCCGAGCCGGCCCTTGTCGCAGACGCGTTCCAGGATGTCCACGAAAAGCCTGGACCACCAGGCCGAGCCGATGCTGCCGCGCTGCGAGCGGGCCCGCAGGCCGCCCTCGACCTCGACGGGCCCGCCGCCGTCGTACCAGTCGGGCCGGTCGGGCCGGTCGGGCCGGTCGGGCCGGTTGGGCCGGTTGGGCCGGTTGGGCCGGTTGGGCATGGTCAGGCCCCTCCCGTGAGGCGGAACACCTCGCGCAGCTCGTCGGTGGACAGGTCGGTCAGCCACTCCTCGCCGGTGCCGACCACCCGCTCGGCCAGGGCCTTCTTGCGCTCGATCATCTGGTCGACGCGCTCTTCGAGGGTGCCGACGCAGATGAGCTTGCGCACCTGGACGTTCCTGCGCTGGCCGATGCGGTAGGCGCGGTCGGTGGCCTGGTCCTCGACGGCCGGGTTCCACCAGCGGTCGACGTGGATCACGTGGCCGGCGGCCGTCAGGTTGAGCCCGACGCCGGCCGCCTTGAGCGACAGCAGGAACAACATCGGCTCGGGGTCGTGCTGGAACCGGTCGACCAGCCGGTCCCTGGTCTTCTTCGGCAGGCCGCCGTGCAGCCACAGGACCGGGCGGCCGAGCCGCTGGGCGAGGTAGGGCTGGAGCATGGTGCCGAACTCGGCGTACTGCGTGAACAGCAGCGCCTTCTCGCCCTCGGCCAGGATCTCCTCGGCCAGCTGCTCCAGCCGGGCCAGCTTGCCGGACCGGCCGGCCAGGCGGGAGCCGTCCTTGAGCAGGTGGGCCGGATGGTTGCAGACCTGCTTGAGCCGGGCCATGGCCGACAGCACCAGGCCACGCCGCTCGATGCCCTCGCTGTCGTCGATCCTGGCCAGCATGTCGTCGACGACGGCCTGGTAGAGCGTGGCCTGCTCGGGGGTGAGCGGGCACCACTCCTTGACCTCCATCTTCTCCGGCAGGTCGGAGATGACGGACCGGTCGGTCTTGAGACGGCGCAGGATGAACGGGCCGGTCGCCCGCTTCAGCGCCTCGGTGGCCTGCTCGTCCTGGTGGGCCTCGATGGGCTCCTGGAAGCGGGTGCGGAAGCGGGAACGCGGCCCGAGCAGGCCCGGGTTGGCGAACTCCATGATCGACCAGAGCTCGGCGAGGTGGTTCTCGACCGGCGTGCCGGTCAGGGCCAGCCGGGTGCCGGTGGGGATCGACCGTACGGCGCGGGCCTGGAGGGTGCCGCTGTTCTTGATCGCCTGGGCCTCGTCGCACACCACCCGGCGCCACTCGTGCCCGCGCAGGGTCTCCAGGTCGCGGTGGGCGGTGCCGTACGTGGTGATCACCAGGTCGGCCCCGGCGATCCGGGCGGCGTCCCGGCCGGCGCCGTGGTGGACGTAGACCCGCAGCCCGGGGGCGAACCTGGCCGCCTCCCGCTGCCAGTTGCCCACCAGCGACATCGGGCAGACCAGCAGCGTGGGCGTGGCGGCCCGCTCGTGGACGAGCAGCGCCAGCGTGGTGACCGTCTTGCCCAGCCCCATGTCGTCGGCGAGCACCCCGCCGAGGCCCAGCTCCGACAGGAAGCTCAACCACGCCAGCCCGCGCTCCTGGTAGGGCCGCAGCACCGCGTCGAGGCCCGGCGGGGTCGCGAGCGGGACGAGCCGCCGCTCGGCCTGGCCGGACAGCAGGTCGCCGAGCACCCCGTCGGCGTCGACCTCCAGCAGCGGCAGCTCGTCGTCGCCCTGGACGATGTGACGCAGCAGGTCGGCCGCCGCCGCCTCGCCCGCGCGCACCCCCTCCACGGCCCGCAGCGCCGCCTTGAGCTGCCGGTCGTCCAGCTCCACCCATTGGCCGCGGACCCGGACCAGCGGCACCTTGAGCCTGGCCAGCTCGGCCAGCTCCGCCTCGCTGATCGTCTCCTCGCCCACGGCCAGGTCGACGCGGAAGTCGACCAGCTCGCGCAGCCCGAAGCCCTGGCTGACGGCCGCCGTCTGCGGTTTGGTCCTGGTGGTGAGCTTGAGCCCGAGCCGCGTACGGCCCGCCCAGCGCGGCAGCTGCACCCCGAACCCGGCCGCCTGGAGCAGCGGCGCGGCCTGACGCAGGAAGCCGAACGCGCCCGCCGTGTCGAGGGCCAGCTCGCTCGGCTCCGGAACGCGCAGGGCCCGGTCCAGCTCCGGGTAGAGCCGCACGGCCCGGCCGAGCCCGGCCAGCAGCTCGCGTTCCGGCCGGCCGGGCAGGCCCTTCTCGCCGCTCCAGACGCGGGCGGCGGGGACGTACAGACTGGGGTCGTCGGCGGCCTGCAACGCCAGCTCGACCCGCCAGTCGTCGCCCTCGGCCGGTTCGAGCAGGCGGAAGCACACGCGGGTGGCGCCCTCGGCCGCCGTGACGGCCGCCCGCCAGCGGTCCAGCTCCTCGCGCAGCGCGGGGTCGTCGGGGCAGGCCGGGTCGCCGGTCAGCGCGGCCAGCCACCGCTCCCGCGGCGTCCTCGGGCCGGCGACCAGGGGTGCGGCCAGGGGCGCGGCCACAGCCCGCCGGACGAGCGCGTCGGTGAACGCCTCCAGCGCCTGGAGCTGCACGACGGCGGCCGGGCGCTCGGCGGCCCAGGTGCGGCAGGCGGGCGGCATGGCGAGCGCCAGGTCGCGGAAGTAGGCGGCGTCGGCCCCGGTCGGCACGGGCCGCCACAGGGCCAGCGCGCCGCCGTCCTCGGGGCTCCCGGGAATGAGCTGGGGGACGACCCGGCCGCGGCGTACCAGGTCGCGGGCCAGGGCGGCGACGGCGGCCCAGTGGCGCACGGTGGCGGTGGCCTCGCCCGGATGCTCCTCCAGCGCCTGAAGGGCCTCGGCGGGCGGCAGGACCACCGCGGGCACCTCCCACGGCAGCAGCCGCGGCCGGACCACCTCCGTCAGCAGCCCGGTCTCCGGCGAGGGCAGCGGGCCCCTGGCCGACCCCGGCAGCAGCAGCTCCAGCACCCTGGACGGCGGCCCGCCCACCCCGAGCCCCGCCACGCCGGCGAGCTCACCCGGCGACGCGGCGAACGGATGGGGACGCGCGCCCGCCCCACGCGGCACGGCGGCGCCGGCACGACCGGGATCCTCACCCCAGAAGGCGAGCCCGTCACCCGCCCAAACCCCGTGTACCAGCACCTCGGCAGATTACCGCCGCCCGCCGGGCGGCCGATCCCGCGGCTTAGCCCAGCCGAACCCGAAGTTGTAGCATGAAGGTATGAATCCTCCCGGATCGTGGTGTGAGCGGCCCGAGCCGCAGGCTCCCTCGTGCGAGCTGCCCTCTCCGTGGAGCAGGCCGAAGCAGCCTGACAACTGGTGCGACGTGCCCAAGTCGCCGGTGGTGTCCGTCCTGGGGTTCCTGCTGAAGGCCGCCAAGAGGTAATAACCGGCGGTCAGCTGGGTAGTCGCCTTCCGCAGCGGAGGAGGCGACGTCGTGAACGATACCCACAAGCTGGTCAGTGATCTCTCCGACCAGGTCTCCAGGCTCGTCAAGGACGAACTGCGCCTGGCCAGGATGGAGCTGGCGGAGAAGGGCAAGCGCGCGGGCTTCGGCGCGGGGCTGTTCGGCGCGGCCGGGATGGCCGCGTTCTTCGGCGGTGCCGCGCTGGTGACCGCCGTCATCCTGCTCCTCGCCCTGGTCCTGCCCGGGTGGGCGGCCGCCGCGATCGTGGGGGCGGTCCTGCTCATCGCCGCCGCACTGCTCGGCCTGACCGGCAAGAACCAGGTGAAACAGGCCGGGCCGCCGGTCCCCGCGGAGACCATCGCGAGCGTCAAGGCCGATATCGACATGGTCAAGGAGAGGGCACGCCGATGAGCGAGACGGATCCCGGATACAGCGAACAGCACGCCGGTGACGTGGGCGCCCGCAGGGCGACCGTCGGCACGCCGACCGAGCGCGAGTCGATCAACGTGCCCCCGACGAGACCCGGGGCGGCGGAGAACGCCAGGCGCGCCGAGCTGGCCCGGCAGGAACACGAGACCTTCATCCCCGAGACCCCCGTGCCCGACGACCGGACCGAGGCGGTGGACAGCCGCGCGGTCGAGGAGGAGTCGTTGACCGGGGGACGCGGGGAGGACGAAGACGAAGACGAGGAGGACGACGACGTGCGAAAGAGCATCAAGGAGACCAGGAACGAACTGGGCGACACGGTGAGTGCCCTGGCCCACAAGGCCGACCTCAAGGGCCGGGCCGCCGAGGCGGCGGGCACGGCCAAGGGCAAGGTCGCCGAGGTGACCGGCGTGGCCAAGGGCAAGGCCGCGGAGGTGACCGGCGTGGCCAAGGGCAAGGCCGGCGAGGTCGCGGACAAGGTCCGCGAGGCCACCCCCCACCAGGTCAAGGACGCCGCCACGGGGGCGAGGAAGCGTCCCGTGCTGCTGATGGCCGCGGCGGCGGCGGTGACCGCCATCATCGTGCGGAGCCTCAGGAAGCGCAGCAGGACGAAGTAGGCGTGCGTTCCCCCGAAAGACCCGCTGAACTGCCGCGCAGGGCCTGGTGGAGCGTCCTCAGGAGGACCGTCGTCGAGTTCCGGAACGACGGGGTCCAGGATCTCGCGGCAGCGCTCACCTACTACGCCGTCCTGTCCATCTTCCCCGCGCTGATCGTGCTGGTTTCGGTGTTCGGGCTGCTCGGGCGGCGCGACACCGCCAGCCTGGTCGGCAACCTCGTGGTGCTGGCGCCCGACGAGGTGCGTTCCCTGATCGTGTCGGGCGTCCAGTCGGTCCAGCAGAACGCGGCCTCGGCCGGCCTGGTCGCGGTCATCGGCCTGCTGGTCGCGCTCTGGTCGGCGTCGGGCTACATCGGCGCCTTCATCCGGGCCGGCAACACCATCTACGACATCGACGAAGGACGCCCGTTCTGGAAGGTGACCCCGCTCCGGATCGGGCTCACCGTGCTGGCCACCGTGCTGCTGGCGCTCGGCGCGATCTCCGTCGCACTGACCGGCGACCTGGCCAGGACCGTCGGCAGGGCGCTCGGCCTGGGCAGCGCGCTGGTGACCGCCTGGGACATCGTGAAATGGCCGGTGCTCGCGCTCGTCGCGGCCGGGCTGATCATGGTGCTCTACTGGGCCGCGCCGAACGTGCGCCAGCCGGGCGTGCGCTGGATCAGCCCCGGCGGGCTGCTCGCCGTGGTGCTCTGGGTCGTCGTCTCCGGCGGCTTCGCCCTGTACGTGGCCAACTTCGGCTCCTACGGCAAGACCTACGGCACGCTGGCCAGTGTCGTGGTGTTCCTGATCTGGCTGTGGTTGTCGAACATGGCCCTGCTGCTGGGCGCCGAACTGGACGCCGAGCTGATCAGGGAACGCCGGATCGCCGAGGGGGAGCCCGCCGAGCGGGAGCCGTACGTGGAGCCCCGGGACCCGCCGAAGGCGGATAGCCTGCCGGAGTGAAGCGTGGGAGGTTCGTCGTCGCGATCGCCCTGTTGACGTCGGTGTCGACATCGGGCCTGGTGGCCGGCTGCGGCGACGGCTCGGCGGTCAGCGACTTCGGCACGGTGGTCAAGGGCGCCAAGGGCACCACCGTGCGCGCCGAGCTGCGCGCCGGGCAGCGGTTCTCGCTGGCAGTGCCGGACAACCCGTCGGTGGGCGACAACTGGCGGCTGGTGGCGGTGCCCGACGCCAAGGTGGCCTCCTACATCAGCGAGGAGCGCAAGAGCGCCGGCGAGGGCCCCGGCAGCGGCGGCACCGCCTACTTCGTCTTCAACACCAAGAGCCCCGGCAGCGCCCGGATCACGCTGCGCGACTGCTGGCGCTGCGGGCAGGGCTCGACGCCGCCCGACGAGGCGAGCAGGCGGCAGTCGGGCGAGGCGGTCTTCGAGATCACCGTGCGCTGAGCACGGCGCGGCACAGCACGTCGAGCGTGGTCGTCGTGACCACGTCGGTGTCGGCGCCCGCGGCCAGGCGGCGCTGGCCCTCGCCCAGGATGCTCCACCCCAGGTGGGCCACCAGGTCGGGATGCGGCTGCCCGGCCTCGGCGAGCAGGCCGCGCAGCGGCTCGATCATCGTCTCGTGCAGCTGGTCGAGCCGGTGCCGGCACTCGCCGGGCAGGTCGACCGAGGCCACCGCGCGCAGCAGCGCGTAGTCGGGGCTGGTCACGAACGCCAGCGACACGGTGCCGAAGGCGCGCACCCGCTCCTCCAGGCCGCCGTCGCGGGTGGCCGTGACGAGCCGTTCGGCCCACCGGGGGATCGCGTCCTCCACGAGCTGGGACAGGATGTCGGCGGTGGAGGAGAAGTAGCGGTAGACGCTGGAGCGGGCCAGCCCGACCCGCGCGCCGACGGCCGCGGGGGTGAGCCCGGCCGGGCCCTCGGCCACCAGGATCTCCATGGCGGCCGCCAGCAGGGCCGCGTGCTGGCTGGCCCGATGGTCGGCCACCGTCGCCGCGCTGATCCTCGGCACCGGGCTCACTCCTCCTCGCGTCGTCTCCTCCCAGTATCGGGCAGCAGGAACGTCGCCCCGACGCCGCCGAACAGCACGATGCCGGTCACGATCGTGACCCGGCGGGTGGCGTCCGCGCCCGCCGCGACCGCGGCGGCGTGGTCGGCGGGCTCCCTGATCGCCGCGATGGCCGCGCCGCCGCTCTCCCGTACGGCGTGCCCGAGGGCGGGCTTGTCCGGCAGGCGTTCGGCCATCGCCGCGTCCAGGCCGGTGACCAGGACGGCGCCCAGCACCGCGATGCCGACGGCGGCGCCCAGTTGGCGGATCGTGCTCTGGAGCCCGGAGGCCACCCCCGAGCGGCGGGCGGGGACGTCGGCGAGCATCACGTTCGGGAGCTGGGCCGAGGCGAAGCCAACGCCGACTCCGTACAGGACGAGCCAGGGGACCAGCGTCCACGGGCCGAGCGAGGGGGAGACGGCCAGGCCGATGGCGATCGCGCCGGCGGCCTCCAGCACGAGCCCCAACCGCACGATCAGCCTGGGCGCCAGGTTGAGCCGGGGGACGACGCCGCCCGCCAGGAACGTGCCCCCGGCCAGCGAGGCGATGATCAGCCCGGTGGTGAACGGGGTGAACCCCATGGCCGCCTGGAGGAACAGCGGCAGCACCAGGATCAGGCCGAACTCGCCGAGCGTGATGATCATCGCGGCGGCGCCGCCGTACCTGAAGGAGGGGATGGAGAACAGGGACAGGTCCAGCACGACCGGGCGGCCGGCCCGCGCCCGCGCCCGCTCGACCAGCAGCAGCGCCACCAGCGCGAGCACCGCGAGCGCGAAGGCGAACGGGATCGGCGAGACGCCGCCGAGCGGCCAGGTCCATCCGAACAGGGTGGCCTCGCCGGTCGGCGTGAACCAGCCGTAGCGCTGGCCCTCGATCAGCCCGAACACCAGCGCGGCCGGGCCGATCACCGACAGCAGCACGCCGGGGACGTCCGAGCCGCCCGCCGCCGGGTCCTTCGACTCGGGCACCTTTGCCGCGCCGAGCAGCACGAGCAGGCCGATCGGCAGGTTCACCCAGAACGCCCACCGCCAGCCGAAGTCGGTCACCACCCAGCCGCCGAGCAGCGGGCCGAGCGCGGCCATGCCGCCGATGATCGAGCCCCAGACGGCGAAGGCGATCGTCCGGCGCGAGCCCGTGTAGAGGTAGTTGATGATCGCCAGCGTCATCGGGACGACCATGGACGCCCCCACTCCCTGGACGACCCGGGCGGCGATGAGCAGCGCGCCGGTCGGCGCGGAGGCGGCCAGCATGCTCGCGGCCAGGAACACCACCAGCCCGGCGGCGAACATCCGGCGCCTGCCGTGCACGTCGCCGGTCCGGCCGAGGGGGATGAGCAGGGCGGCGAAGGCCAGCGAGTAGATCGAGTTCACCCATTCGACGTCCGTGGCCGACAGCCCCAGATCGCCCATGATCGCGGGGACGGCGACGTTCACGATCGTCGCGTCGATGATGATCATCGACATCCCGACGCCGAGCACGAACAGCGGGAGCCAGCTCTGCCGGGTCCGCTCATTTAGCGACACCATGTCCCTAAACATAGCAACAAGCTGTCGCGAAACAAGGGGTAAGCTCCGGATCATGGACTTCATCCGGGTGCGTGCCTCGGCCGACGGCGCCGAGACGATCTCGTATTGGACCGGCGACGTCTACGGCTGGCAGGACGACGACGGCCCCCACCACCTGTTCGGCTTCGAGGGGCTGAACGTGGCGCGGGCGCGTCCGGCGGACGGCGGCTGGGAGTTGCTGACCAGGGAGGCGGCGCTCTACCTCGACCCGAGGACCAGGGAACCGCTCGACGTGTGGGACAACCCGCTCACCGGGCGGTCCGTGGAGGTGATGCACGTCTTCAACGACCCGGTCAACCAGCGGCTCGGGGCGTATCCGGTGCCGGTGACGCGGTTGGGGGAGCAGGTGGTCTTCAACGCCGATATCCGCCTTTCTTACCCTTCGCCGCTGCCTGTCGCGAAATATCCGGATAACTCGGCTCGGGACATGTACCGGGCGCTGGAGCTGTTCCAGTTCTTCGCCTCCGCCGCCGACGTCGAGTCCGGGATGCCGGACGTGCCGGCGGTCTTCTCCTGGTGCCGGGTCTCGCCCTGGCTGCCCTGGATGGCCATGGGGCAGCGTCCGGGCGGGCTGGTCTACCACTGCAGGGGTGCCAAGGTCACCGACGTGCCCCAGCGCCTGCGCGACCGCGTCGGCGAGCACTTCCTGCACGCCCCCACCGAGTGGACGGCGCCCAACATGACGAGCTGGACGGCCTTCGCCGATAAGGTCGGCCGGTGAGCACCGACCTGTTCTGCGAGATCGTCGCGGGTGAGCGTCCTGCGTACGTGGTGAGCGCCGACGAGGTGGCCGTCTCCTTCCTCGACACCCGGCCGGTCTTCAAGGGGCACGTGCTCGTCGTGCCCCGGGTCCACGTCGAGACGCTGGCCGACCTCGCCGACGTGGGGCCGTTCTTCGCGCGCGTCCAGGCCGTGGCCAGGGCCGTGGAGGAGGGGCTGGAGGCGGCCGGCACATTCGTGGCGATGAACAACCGGGTCAGCCAGAGCGTGCCCCACCTGCATGTGCACGTCGTGCCGCGCAACCGCAAGGACGGCCTGCGCGGCTTCTTCTGGCCGCGCACCACGTACGAGTCCGCGCAGGAGGCCGAGTCGTACGCGGCGGCCGTCGCCAAGGCGCTGACGGCGGCGGAATGAGCGCCGTGGGGGAGTGAGGGCCGTGGGGAAGTGAGGGCAGGTGGGGGAGTGAGGGCCGCAGGCGGGGTCAGGGCCGGGAGGCGGGGGCGCTAGGCTCGGGGCGCGTGGAGTACCTGGTCGGCGTCGCCGTCGTGGCCGTGCTCGTGGGCGTGCCCGCGATCGTGCTCTGGCGCGTCATGCGGGGCCGTCGCGAGCTGGGCACGAGCCCGGCCGAGCGGGCCACGTTCGAGACCCTGCACACCGCCTCCATGGCCGGCCCGCCGCTGCGGGCCGGGCTGACCGCCGAGGGCGCCGAGCGCGCCTCCCGCCACCTGCGCGCGCTCCTCGGCTCGGCCGCGCTCGCGATCACGGACCGGGAGCGCCTGCTCGTCTACGACGGCGCCGGCGACCACCACGCCGCCCAGGCGTTCGAGCACGCCGCCGCCACCCTGGAGGACGGCCGTACCCAGGTGCTCACCATCGACTGCGAGCTGCTCGAATGCCCGATCCGGCACGCCGTCGTCGTGCCGCTCACCACCGACGACCGGCTCGTCGGCGCGCTGGCCGCCTACGGGCAGAACGCCTCGGCCGGGCTGGTCAGGGCCGCGCAGGAGGTGGCCGGCTGGGTGAACTCGCAGCTCGAACTGGCCGAGCTCGACCGCTCGCGCACGCTGCTCATGGAGGCCGAGGTCCGGGCCCTGCGCGCGCAGATCTCGCCGCACTTCATCTACAACTCGCTCACCACGATCGCCTCCTTCGTCCGTACGGACCCCGAACGCGCCCGCGAGCTGCTGCTGGAGTTCGCCGACTTCACCCGCTACTCCTTCCGGCGGCACGGCGAGTTCACCACGCTGGCCGAGGAGCTGCACTCGATCGAGCGCTACCTCACCCTTGAGCACGCCAGGTTCGGCGACCAGTTGCAGGTCACCCTGCGCATCGCGCCCGAGGTGCTGCCGGTCGCGGTGCCGTTCCTGTGCCTGCAGCCGCTCGTCGAGAACGCCGTACGGCACGGCCTGGAGAGCCGCAACGGCGTCGGCCGCATCACGATCATCGCCGAGGACGCCGGCGCCGAGTGCCGCATCAGCGTCGAGGACGACGGGCTCGGCATGGACCCCGAACGGCTGCGCCGCATCCTGGCCGGCGAGATCGCCCCCACCGGCGGCGTCGGCCTGGCCAACGTGGACGAACGGCTGCGCCAGGTCTACGGCGACGAGTACGGCCTGGTCGTCGAGACCGGACCGGGCGCGGGCACGAAGGTCAACGTGCGCCTGCCGAAGTACCACCCCGGCGTCTCGGCCCGCTGACCCGTCCCTCACACACACCTGCCCCCACCTGTGACCCTGCCGTGACGGCCTTGACGTTTGGTGCCGGTTTCATCACTGTCTAATGCATTCGAGGTGTGAGGAGTCACGTGTGACCGGGCTGCGCGTCCTGGCGGTGGACGACGAGCTACCCGCACTTGAGGACCTGTCCTACCTGCTCCGCGCCGACGCCCGCATCGGCGAGGTGATGACGGCGCGCGACGGGGCGGCCGCGCTGCGCCTGCTGGACCGGGGCATCGCCGAGGGCCGCCCGATCGACGCCGTCTTCCTCGACATCCGCATGCGCGGCCTGGACGGCGTCGTGCTCGGACGGCTGCTGTCGCAGTTCGCCAACCCGCCGCGGGTCGTGTTCGTCACCGCGTACGAGGAGCACGCGGTGGACGCCTTCGAGATCAAGGCCGAGGACTACCTGCTCAAACCCGTACGTCCGGAACGGCTGGCCGAGGCCATCAGGCGCGTGGCGGTCTCGGCCGACGTGCCCGCCGAGACCGGTGAGACCGACACGATCCCCGTCGAGCTGGGCGGTGTGACCAGGTTCGTCTCCAGCGCGGACGTCCTCTACGTGGAGGCCCAGGGCGACTACGCGCGGCTGCACACCGCGACCGGCAGCCACCTCGTCCGCATCCCGCTCGCCACGCTGGAGGAACGCTGGGCGCCGGCCGGGTTCGTCCGGGTGCACCGCAGTCATCTGGTCGCCGTCAGGCACATCGAGGAGCTGCACATCGACTCGGGCCGGTGCAGTGTCCGGGTGGGCGACACCGAGCTGCCGGTGAGCCGGCGGCACACTCGCGAGCTGCGCGACCTGCTGGTCCGCCGGGCCAGGAAGGGCAGGACGGAATGACCTCCGACCCCCGTCCGGGGCGCCCCGCCGGGGCGCCGCGCACCGACGCCGCCCGCCGCATGGACGCCTTCCGCCGGTCCGAGACGCCGCGCCGGGTCAGCGTCACCAGCCCGCGCGCCGCCGCCCGCCGCCCCCGCTACCCGGCCACCAGGGAGATCGACGAGCAGACCCGCCTCGGCGAGGTCTACATGCGCTCCCTGCTGCGCACCCAGTTCCGGCTCGCCCTGTTCGTCTGCACCGTGCTGGCCTGCGTGGTCGGCGGCCTGCCGCTGCTGTTCCTGCTCATCCCCGAGCTGCGCGAGGTGGACGTCCTCGGCGTCTCCCTGCCGTGGGCGGTGCTGGCCGGGCTCATCTACCCCGCCTTCGTCATCGGCGCCTGGCTGTACGTCCGCCAGGCCGAGCGCAACGAACGCCACTTCGCCGAGCTGGTGGAACGCCGGTGACCGGCGCTGAGGGCCCGTCGTGAGCCTCGCCGCGGTGGTCGTCGTGATGGCCGCGGCCGTGCTCATCGGCGCGTACGGCATCAGGTTCTCCCGCACCACCTCCGACTTCTACGTCGCCTCCCGGACCGTCAGCCCCCTGTGGAACGCCTCGGCCATCGGCGGCGAGTACCTGTCGGCGGCCTCCTTCCTCGGCGTCGCCGGGCTGATCCTGTCCTACGGCGTGGACATGTTGTGGCTGCCCGTCGGGTGGACCGGCGGCTACCTGGTGCTCCTGGTGCTGGTGTCGGCGCCGCTGCGGCGCTCGGGGGCGTACACGCTGCCCGACTTCGCCGAGGCCAGGCTGGAGTCGATGACCGTACGCAGGACGGCCAGCGTGCTCGTCGTCCTGATCGGGTGGCTGTACCTGATGCCGCAGTTCCAGAGCGCCGGGCTGGTGCTGCGCACGATCACCGGCGCGCCGGTGTGGGCCGGCGGGCTGCTGGTCGCCGGCGTGGTGGCGGTGAACGTGCTGTCCGGCGGCATGCGGTCGATCACGTTCGTGCAGGCGTTCCAGTACTGGCTCAAGCTGACCGCGCTGGCCGTGCCGCTGGTGTTCCTGCTGCTGGCCTGGAAGGGCGACGGCGCGCCCGCCCTCAGCGTCCAGGACGCGGTCACCTGGCAGATGCCGCTGGCCGGGGCCAAGGAGTACGGGCTCTACTCGACGTACTCGCTGATCCTGGCCACGTTCCTCGGCACGATGGGCCTGCCGCACGTGCTCGTGCGCTTCTACACCAACCCCGACGGACGGGCCGCGCGCCGGACGACGCTGGTCGTGCTGACCCTGCTCGGCGCGTTCTACCTGCTGCCCGCCCTGTACGGCTGGCTCGGCCGCCTCTACGCCCCCGACCTCGTGCGTACCGACGCCGTCGTGCTCACGCTGCCCAGCCGCATGATCGGCGGCACGCTCGGCGACCTGCTGACCGCGCTGGTGACGGCGGGGGCGTTCGCGGCCTTCCTGTCCACCTCGTCCGGGCTGACCGTGTCCGTCGCCGGGGTGATCGCGCAAGACCTGCTGAAGGGCGGGGTGCGCTCGTTCAGGATTGCCACGCTCATGGCGGTCGCGGTGCCGCTGGCGCTGGCGCTCTGGGCGCGGGCGCTGCCGGTCGCGGACGTCGTGGGGCTGGCGTTCGCGGTGGCCGCCTCGTCGTTCTGCCCGCTGCTGGTGCTGGGCATCTGGTGGCGGCGGCTCACCACGACCGGGGCGCTGGCGGGGCTGTTCGTGGGGGGCGGGCTGGCGTGCGCGGCCGTGCTCGTCACGATCACCGGCGGGCCGTACGAGGGGCTGCCGGGGGCGCTGCTGGCCCAGCCGGCGGCATGGACGGTGCCGATCGCGTTCACGGTGATGGTGTCGGTGTCGTTCCTGACGCCGCACCGCGTACCGCCGGGGGTGGCCCGCACGATGGTCCGCCTCCACACCCCGGAGAACCTGGACCTGGACCGCGGCGACTGGCACCCCCGCTCCCCCTGACCCGTGGGGGACGGCCTTCCGAGCCTCCCCGGTGCTCTGGAACGCGAGCCGGTGCGCCTCCTCGGCTCACGACCAGCCTGCGGCGACGCCTCCCAACCGCTCCGACGCCACCCTGTTCCCACTCGCACCCTCGTTCTCCGCCACGGTCCCAGCCCCGCCTCCGGCCCCGGCCTTGGTGGCGGATTCGGTTGCGCGGTCGTGTCCGGCCGGGGCCTCGCGGGTGCTTCGCGCGTGCCGAGGAAGCCGGGCCTGGTCGTGGGGCTGGCCGCTCTGTGGCGGCGGGTCCAGGCCGGGGCGGTACAGGGCGGGGCCGGGTGGGGTCGGGGCGCGGCCGGGGCGTGGTTGGGCCGAGCCTTGCGGTGTCCGGTCGTGATGGGGTGGTGCGTGTGGGGGAGGGCCGGGTTGGGCCGGTATCCGGTGGGCGAGGCTCGGGTGGGGCGGCTCAGGCGGTGGAGGGTCCAGGCCCGGACGCGGGCCGACGTCGGTGGGCGGGGTCTTGGAGCGACCGGGGCCCGGGTCCTGGGCGGAGGGCTGAGGTCGGCGGGAGAGGCCGTCCGTGGGAGACGGCCGGGCGGTCCGGCCAGGACGCTGAGCGCGCGTGCCGTACTGCGTGGTGCCGGCAGGCTCGTGCGGGGTGGTGTCGGAGGGGTCGTCCGGGGTGGTTCCCTCGTCGGGGGCGAAGTACGGTCTCGTGGGAGGCGTCGGGCGGGGGACGTCGCCGTGCCGGGTGGCCTGTTCGGTCATGGGTCTGGCGTCCGTGCCCACGTGGGTTTCGACGTCGAGCACCTCGTGCCCGGGGACGGTGTGCAGGGGCTCCTCGACCGGGGGCGGGTGGTGGACGGTCCGGCCGGTGGCCGCTCCCAGGTCGCCCGCGTGCTTGCGGCCCGGTCGCCAGGAGGGGGCGCCGCCTCTCGGCCAGTCCCGCAGCGTCCCGCCCTCGCGTGCCCGGTCGACGCCCGTCCCGGGCTCTCGTGCCCGGCCCATGGCCGCTCCGCCTTCATGGGCCGCCGACGCAGGCGTTCCCGGGGCGGACGTGCCCGCGGTGCGCAGGGCGTGGCGGGGCAGGGAAGCGGGGAGGTGGTCCAGGAAGTGGGGGTCGGCGTCCAGGAGGCGGTCGATGAGGTGGGCCACGTCGTCCAGCCGTATCCGGAGCGTCGCTCGCGCCCGGGTGCCGCCGAGCCGCGCGTGCAGGTCCTCGCCCTCGACGTCGAGCTCCTCCACCCGTACCTCGGAGATCTCCAGGCGGACGTCGGGAGCGCCCGGCCCCGTCGAGGTGTCGCGCGCCCGCGGCAGCCGCCCGTCGGGGCTCGGGCAGGCGGGCGCGGAGGCGTCGGAGCCGAGCGCCCGCTCCTCGGGCGTACGGTCATCGCGGTGCGGGCTGCTCTCGGACATGACCTGCGATTACCCCTCGGGTATCCCCTCAGGCCCCGACATGTGGGGACTTGGGGGAGGTTTGACCAGAAGGTCAGGGAGGCGGGAGCTCCCCGGACCCCCGGGCGACCAGCTCGACGGGCACCCTGATCCGGCGCGGCTCGCGTACGGGATCCAGCAGCAGCTCCACCGCCCCGCGCGCCAGGCGGCCGATGTCGTAACGCACCACCGTCACGCCGGGGCTGAACAGGTCCGCCAGCGCGAAGTCGTCGAACCCCACGTACGCCGGCCGCTCGGAACGCCCCCGCAACGCCTGCAGGACGCCGATCGCCGCCCGGTTGTTCGTCGCGAAGAACGCCGTCGGCGGGTCGGGCAGGCCAAGCAGCCGCCCCACCTCGTACGACACCCGCCCCGGATCGAACACCCCCCGCACCACCAGCGCCTCGTCGGCCGCCACCCCCGCCGCGCCGAGCGCCGCCCGGTAGCCGCGGGCCCGGTCGTGCACCGAGCTCAGCCCGTCGTCGTCGGAGATCAGCGCGATGCGGCGGTGCCCGTGGGCGAGCAGGTGCGCGGTCGCGGTCCGGCCGCCGCGCTCGTCGTCCAGCATGACGACGTCGGCGTGGTCGAGGCCGTGCGGGACGCGGTCGACGAAGACCGTGCGCGGGCCGCCGTGCTCGGCCAGCCACGCGTGGTCGGCCGGCGACGGCACGACGATCAGCGCGTCCACGCCCCGCGCGTGCATCGACTCGATCAGCATGCGCTCCTTGTCCGGCCGCTCCTCGTACGAACCGAACACCACCAGCGCCTCCTGCTCGGCCGCCGCGGCCTCCACCGCGGCGGCGAGACGGGCGTAGAACTCGTTGGAGATGTTCTCCATGACCAGGCCGAGCGTCAGCATGGTCGCGCCGCGGGCCAGCCGGGCGGCGGCCTCGTTGCGGCGGAAGCCGAGCGCGCTGATCGCGTCGTGCACGCGCTGCTGCAGCGACGCCCGGACGTGCGGCTCCTGGTTGACCACGCGGGACACGGTCTTCAGGCTGACGCCCGCGTGCCGGGCGACGTCCGCCATGGTGGGTTTCCGGTTTGTCATAGTCTCCCCCCATGGAGGATGAATGGATCTGCGGCCGGATGGGCGAGGACGAGCCGTGGACGCTGGGCGCGGTGAACCCGCCGGTGTTCGAGAACTCGTTGTTCACCTTCGCCACGGCGGCCGAACTGGGAGCCGCGATCCGCGACGAGGACGAGCGGTACGTCTACGGCCGCGGCACCAACCCGACCGTCGACGTGGCGCAGCGCAAGCTGGCCGCGCTGGAACGCGGCGAGCGGGCCAAGTGCTTCGGCTCGGGGATGGGCGCCATCTCGGCGACGATCTCCTCGCTGGTCTCCGCCGGTGACCATGTGCTGGTGCTCGGCGCGGTGTACGGGCCGACCACGCAGTTCCTGCGCTACCTGGAGAAGTTCGGTGTCACGCATACGCACGTCGACGACCTCGCGGGATGTGACAGCGCTATCAGGGCGAGCACGCGCCTACTCTACTTCGAGTCGCCCTCCTACATGGCGTACGAGATCGTGGACATCGCGGGGGTGGCCGACTGGGCGCGCGGGCGCGGGCTCGTCACCGTCATGGACAACACCTGGTCCACACCCCTGTTCCAGAAGCCGCTGACGCTCGGCGTGGACCTGGTCGTGCACTCGCTGTCGAAGTACGTCGGCGGGCACAGCGACCTGGTCGGCGGCGTGGTGGTCGGGCCGTCCCGGCTGATCCGGCCGCTGGCGCTGACGGAGTACCAGCTCTACGGCGCGGCCATGTCGCCGCACGACGCGGCCAAGGTGATCAAGGGGCTGCGCACGCTGCCCGTCCGGATGGCCGCCCACCAGGAGCGGGGGCTCGCGGTGGCGGCGTTCCTGGAGGGGCATCCGGCCGTACGCGCGGTGAACCATCCGGGGCTGCCCTCCCATCCCGGCCACGCGATCGCGTCGCGCCAGATGTCCGGCTTCTCCAGCCTGTTCAGCATCGAACTCGCCACCGACGATCGCCAACAGGCCGCACTTTTCCTCGATAAATTGCGACATTTCAGGATTGGTGTTTCCTGGGGTGGCTTCGAGAGCCTGGTCAACGCGCCCGCCCTCACCATCGAGGAGAGCGTACGGGCCACCATGGGCATCCCCGTCGGCCTGGCCCGCCTGTCGATCGGCCTGGAGCCCGCCCAGACCCTGATCGAGGACCTGGCCCAGGCCCTGGGCGCCCTGCCCGGCAACGCGGGCCCGATATCGGGGTGAACGGAATACCCGACCGCTCATCGCGCTGAACAGACCTTTCACCGCAGGCCATCCCCAACTAATCGCGGTACGCGAGCGGCTCGCCGAACAGCGCCCCCGCGGCTCTCCACGACGGGTAGGTTGCGCTCTTACGTTGGGCGTGATCCGCATCACAGTGGAGGTCTCGTGACGACCAGAGAACATGACGCGTCTGTCTATGAACAGGTACAGGAGAGCACTGAGTTCCAGGAGTTGAAACGGCGTTTCCGCCGCTGGACCTTCCCCATGACGGTGGCCTTCCTGCTGTGGTACCTGCTGTACGTGGTGCTGTCCGGCTGGGCCCGTGACTTCATGGGCATCAAGTTGCTCGGCGACATCAACGTCGGGCTGGTCTTCGGGTTGTTGCAGTTCGTCTCGACGTTCCTCATCGCGTGGGCGTACGCGCGGCACGCCGAGAGGAAGCTCGACCCGATCGCCGACAAGCTCCGCCACGAGGTCGAGGAGAAGACGCAGTGAGCTCTACGACGCTGGGGATGATCCTCTTCCTCACCTTCGTCGCCGGCACCCTGGCCATCACGTTCTGGGCCAGCCGCCAGACCAAGACGGCCGCCGACTACTACGCCGGCGGCCGGTCCTTCAGCGGCGTCCAGAACGGCCTGGCGATCGGCGGCGACTACATGTCGGCCGCCTCCTTCCTCGGCATCGCCGGCATCATCGCCGTCTCCGGCTACGACGGGTTCCTCTACTCCATCGGCTTCCTGGTCGCCTGGCTGGTGGCGCTGCTGCTGGTGGCCGAGTTGATGCGGAACTCCGGCAAGTTCACCATGGCCGACGTGCTGGCCTTCCGGATGAGCCCGCGTCCGGTGCGCACGGCGGCGGGCGTGTCCACGATCGTGGTCAGCATCTTCTACCTGCTGGCCCAGATGGTCGGCGCGGGCGCGCTGGTCGGCCTGCTGCTCGGCATCACCAGCGAGGCCGGCAAGGTCTGGACGATCATCGGCGTGGGCGCCCTGATGATCGTCTACGTGGTCTTCGGCGGCATGAAGGGCACGACCTGGGTCCAGATCGTCAAGGCCGTGCTGCTGATGACCGGCGCCGCGCTGGTGACGCTGATGGTGCTGGGCAAGTACGGCTTCAACCTCTCGTCCCTGCTCGGCGAGGCCGCCGCCACCAGCGGCCCGAAGGCCAACCCGGGCAACTTCCTCATCCCGGGCCTGAAGTACGGCACCGAAGCCCAGGGCCTGGCGGGCAAGATCGACCTGATCAGCCTCGGCCTCGCGCTGGTGCTCGGCACGGCTGGCCTGCCGCACATCCTCATCCGCTTCTACACCGTCCCGACCGCCAAGGACGCCCGCAAGTCCGTCCTGTGGGGCATCGGCATCATCGGCGTGTTCTACCTGCTGACGCTGGTGCTCGGCTTCGGCGCGGCGGCGATCGTCGGCAAGACCGACATCCTCAAGGCCGACAAGGCGGCCAACACCGCCGCCCCGCTGCTCGCCGAACGGATCGGCGCGCAGATGTTCGGCGACGTCGGCGGCACGATCCTGCTCGCGCTCATCGGCGCCGTCGCCTTCGCCACGATCCTGGCCGTCGTCGCGGGCCTGACCCTGGCCTCCTCCTCCAGCTTCGCCCACGACCTGTACGCGCACGTCTTCAAGCGCGGCGGCGCCAGCGAGCGGCAGGAGGTCGTCGTGGCCCGCGTCTCGGCCCTGGTCATCGGCGCCATCGCGATCGGCCTCGGCATCCTGGCCCAGGGCCAGAACGTGGCGTTCCTGGTCGCCCTGGCCTTCGCCATCGCGGCCTCGGGCAACCTGCCGGCGATCCTCTACAGCCTGTTCTGGAAGCGGTTCAACACGGCGGGCGCGGTCGCGGCCATCTACGGCGGCCTCGGCTCGGCGCTGATCCTGGTGATCTTCTCGCCGGTGGTCTCGGCCCCGCCGCCGCCCGCGGGCGGCGCGGTGACCGCGCTGATCCACGGCGTGGACTTCCACTGGTTCCCGCTGAGCAACCCGGGCATCGTCTCGATCCCGCTCGGCTTCCTGTTCGGCTGGCTGGGGACGATCCTCAGCAAGGAGTACAACGCCGCCAAGTACGCCGAGATCGAGGTGCGCTCGCTGACCGGCGTGGGCGCCGAGAAGGCCACCGAGCACTGACCCACCCCCCGCGTGAACGGGGCCCGGCCTGTCACCGGCCGGGCCCCGTTCACGTGCGTACGGCAGGGGGAGGCGCGCGGCGAACGAACAAGCATAATCTGGACGCCTCCGAGCGTATGGAGGTTGAGATGGACGCCATTCGGCCTTCAGGCAAGCCCTCCGGCGGCGCGTCCGACCAGCCACCCGACCGGCTGTGCGAGGACCGGTCCGCCATGGACGCCGTGCTCGGCGCGGGCGGGGCCATGGGGGCGCTCATGCGCAGCCATCCCTGGGAGCGCACCCCGCTGGGCCCGCCGGAGAGCTGGCCGCAGAGCTTGACCGGCCCGGTCGGCATCTGCCTGTCCTCCCGCTTCCCAATGATCATCTTCTGGGGCCCCAAGCTGGCGCAGCTCTACAACGACGCCTACGTCCCGATCCTCGGCGGCAAGCATCCCGGCTCGCTCGGCCAGCCCGCCGACGAGTGCTGGCGGGAGATCTGGGACGTCGTCGGCCCGATGCTCCACCAGGTGCTCGACCGGGGACAGGCGACGTACTCCGACGACCTGCACCTCGTGCTGCGGCGCAGCGGGTACGCCGAGGAGTGCTGCTTCACCTTCTCCTTCAGCCCGATCCGCGACGAGTCCGGCGGCGTGGGCGGGGTGTTCTGCGCCGTCACCGAGACCACCGGCCGGGTGGTGGGCGAACGCAGGCTGGCCGTGCTGAGCGACCTCGGCGAGCGGACCATGACCGCCACCTCCGCCGCCGAGGCCTGCGCGCAGGCGGCCGCCGTCTTCGCCCGGCACCGCGACGACGTGCCGTTCGCGCTGCTCTACCTGCTGGACGCCGACGGCCGCACCGCCCGCCTGGCCGCCGCCGCGGGCCTGGAACCCGGCGGCGCGCTGAGCCCGGCCACCCTCCTCCCGGACGAGGGGGAGAGCACCTGCTGGCCGCTGCGCGAGGCCGCCGAGAAGGGCCGCGTCGTGACGTCCTGCCCGCCCGACCAGGCGCTCGCCCGGCTGGCCAGGCCAGGGTTCGACCCGCCGGACACCGCCCTGGTCCTGCCGCTGGAGCAGGCGGGAGCCGATCACCCGGCCGGGTTCCTGGTGGCCGGCGTCAACAGCGCCCGCCCGCTCGACGCCGACTGCCACACCTTCCTGGGCCTGGCCGCCAACCACATCTCGGCGGCCCTGGCCAACGCCACCGCGTTCGAGGCCGAGCACCGCCGCGCCGAGCAACTGGCCGAGCTGGACCGGGCCAAGACCATGTTCTTCGCCAACCTCAGCCACGAGTTCCGCACGCCGCTCACGCTCATGCTCGGCCCGGCCGAGGACCTGCTCGGCTCGGTGCTGCGCGAGGCCGACCGGGAGCGGGTCCGTACCGTGCACGCCAACGCGCTGCGGCTGCTCAAGCTGGTCAACACGCTGCTGGAGTTCTCCAGGGGCGAGGAGGGCGCGCTGCCCGCCGAGCCCCGGCCGGTGGATCTCGGCGCGCTCACCGCCGAGGTGGCCAGCCTGTTCCAGGCGGCGGTCGAGCGCGGCGGGCTGAGCCTCGTCGTGGACTGCCCGCCGCTGCCCAGGCCGGTCCTCGTCGATCCCGACCTGTGGGAGAAGGTCGTGCTCAACCTGCTGTCCAACGCGTTCAAGTTCACCCTGCGCGGGGAGATCAGGGTCCGCGTGGACGTGGCGGGCGACCGGGCCAGGGTCACCGTCGGCGACACCGGCGTCGGAATCCCGGCCGCCGAGCTGCCCCGGCTGTTCGAACGGTTCCGCCGCGTCGCCGGCACGCGGGCCAGGAGCGGCGAGGGCAGCGGCATCGGGCTGGCGCTGACGCGGGAGCTGGTGGAGCGGCACGGAGGCGTCATCGAGGTGGAGAGCGTGCTGGGGGAGGGGAGCACGTTCACGGTCCTGCTGCCGTTCGCACCCGACGGGCAGGCGTCCGGGACGGCCGCCGGGAGCGGGGCCCACGCGGCCGCCTTCGTGCAGGAGGCGCTCGGCTGGGTCCCGAACGACCCCGCCGCCGCGGAACGGGCGCCCGAGGTGCTGGTCGTCGACGACAACGCCGACATGCGGGCGCATCTCGTCCGCCTGCTGTCCCCGCACTGGCGGGTCGCCGCCGTCGCCGACGGCGAGGCCGCCCTGCGGGCCGTCGCGCAGGCGCCGCCCGAGCTGGTGCTCACCGACGTCATGATGCCCGGCCTCGACGGGTACGGCCTGCTGCGCGCCCTGCGCGCGGACGAACGCACCCGCACCATCCCCGTGATCATGGTCTCCGCGCGGGCCGGCCAGGAGGCCACCGTCGAGGGCCTGGAGTCGGGCGCGGACGACTACCTGATCAAGCCGTTCACGGCCGCCGAGCTGGTCGCCAGGGTGGGCACCCACCTGCGTGCCCTGCGTCGGCGCGTCGAGGCGACCCGGCGCATCCGGGCCCTGGCCGAGCTGGGCGAACGCCTGCACGCCAGCCTCGACCCGGACGAGATCGCCGGCGTGCTGTGCGAGCACCTGGTGCCCGAGTACGCGGCCGGCTGCGCGGTCTGGCTCGTCCCGGACGACGCGGACGCTCCCGGCGGCCCGCCACCGCCCCCGCGCCGCCAGGCCGTCCGCACCACCCCCGACCTCCCCGCCCCCGCCCGCACCCTCCTCCGCACCCCGCCCGCATCCGGCCCGGCCCGCGCCCTGCTGCACGGTCCACCCCCGCCCGACCCCGCCGGGCTGCTCGCGTTACCCCTGCGGGGACGGCGTGGGAGCGTCGGCGTGGTCACCCTCGCCCAGCCCGCCGCCGCGACCGCCGACCCGCAGGCCCGCGCCTTCCTGACCGCGCTGGCCGACCGCGCCGCCCTCGCCTTCGACAACGCCGCCGCCTACGCCCGCGAGCACCGCACCGCCCTCAGCCTCCAGCGCTCGCTGCTCCCGGCCCGGCTGCCCGACCTCGACGGCCTGCGCCTGGCCGCCCGCTACGAGCCCGGCACCTCAGGACGGCTCGTCGGCGGCGACTGGTACGACGTCATCGCCATGCCCGGCGGCCGCGTGGCCCTGGTGATCGGCGACGTGGTCGGCAAGGGCGTGGAGGCCGCCGCGCTCATGGGCAGGTTGCGCGCCGCCGTCCACGCCTATGCACTCGAAGGCGTGCGCCCCGCCCGCCTGCTCGAACGCCTCAACGTGTTCGTCACCCAGGGCGGCCTCCGCTACTTCACCACCATGCTCTTCGCCGTCTACGACCCGGCCGAGCGCCGCCTGGAGATCGCGAACGCCGGTCACGTCCCGCCGATGCTGGTGCCGTCCACGGGGGCGGTACGCCTGCTGGAGGCGCACCACGGCCAGGCGCTCGGCGTGGACCCCGGGTTCGCCTACGGCGGGCAGACGTTCGTCCTGCCCAAGGGCTCGACCCTGCTGCTGTACACCGACGGCCTGGTCGAGACCCGCGACGAGCCGCTGACCCGGCGGCTGGACGACCTGCGCGCCGCCCTGGCCGCCGGACCCGGTGACGCCGAGTCGGTCTGCGACCGCGCCCTGCGGGTGATGACCGAGCACGGCGCCCGCGACGACGTCGCCCTGCTCGCCCTGCAGATCCCCTGACCCGGGCCTCAGCCCCGCCGGTCGTCCACCTCGACGGCCAGGTGGGGCCAGGCCAGGTCGGCGGCGGTCAGCGCGCCGAGCGGAGGCAGGCCCTCCTGTGGGAGGAACCGGACGACGGTCCCGGTCGTGCCGTCGTCGGCGACGGGTTCGAGGCCGGTCACCGGCACGCCGTGCTCGTAGCGGCCGCTCCAGGAGCCGTCGAGGCGGCGGTTGGTGTGGACCAGCCACGCGCTGAGCGCCGCGACGACGGACATGCCCCGGCGCGGGCGGCCGTCGGGCAGCGCCGGGGCCTCGGGGTGGTCGAAGAAGCGCAGGTCCTTCGTCGCCATGACCGGCTTGCGCACCGGACGTCCGTGCTCGTCGAGGCGGGTGTCGGTGCCCCGGCCGTCGTCGGCGACCTCGACGGACCCGTCCGGGCGCAGGACGACGACGCAGCGCCCGCCGCCACGGGACTCCGCCTCGTCGGCCGCGTACGCGAGGACCTCCAGCACCAGGTGCCGGACGCCGCCGGGGGCGAACACGCCGGGACGGGCGCGGACGTGGGCGAGATGCTCGACGTCGACCGTGCCCGTCCAGTCGTGCGTCGTGTTGCGCCAGGAGGCTCTCATGGGCCCATCGTCCCAGGCCCGCCAGGTGAGCCGACCGGCGCGGCCACCGGTCGGCTCGGGATCTGGGCGGCTCAGCTCCCGACGGGCTCCGCGCGCAGCCGCGCCGAGTGCTTGACCAGGGTGATCAGCACCTCCCGGCTGGAGTCCCGCTTCCGCGCGTCGCACATCACGATCGGGATCGACGGGTTGAGCTGCAGCGCCAGCCGCACCTCGTCCAGCTCGAACGTCGGCGCCCCCTCGAAGCAGTTCACCGCCACCACGAACGGCGTCCCGCGCCGCTCGAAGTAGTCGACCGAGGGGAAGCAGTCGGCCAGGCGGCGGGTGTCGGCCAGGATGACGGCCCCCAGGGAGCCCTCGGCCAGCTCGTCCCACACGAACCAGAAGCGTTCCTGCCCGGGGGTGCCGAACAGGTACAGGACGTAGTCGGTGCCCAGGGTGATGCGTCCGAAGTCCATGGCCACCGTGGTGGTGCGCTTGGCCTCCACGGAGGTGAGGTCGTCGACGCCCACGCTTCGGTCGGTCAGCACCTCCTCGGTGCGCAACGGCCTGGTCTCGGACACGGCGCCGACCATCGTCGTCTTGCCCGCGCCGAATCCTCCGGCGATCAGGATCTTGATCGCCGTCGGGAGGCGCGGGCGCTCAGAGCGAGCGAAGACCATCGAGCACCGCCCTGTACATCTTCATGTCATGCATGTCCACCTCGGATTGCGGTTCCTGGGCAGAGACGAGTTCACGGTCGAACAGGTCGCCTAGCAGCACGCGGATCGTGCCGGCCGGGAGGTTCAGGTGCGCGGCTATCTCGGCGACCGACTTGGGTTCGCGGCAGAGCTGGAGGATGCGCAGGTGCTCGGGGTCCAGCCCGGCGTCGGGGCCCGGCGGCGGACCCACCGCCAGCGCCATGGAGATGAGGTCGAACTTGCCGTGCGCGGGCTGGGTCCGCCCGCGCGTGACGACGTAGGGCCGGATGATCTCCGGATCTATCCAGTGCTCGTCCGTGGACTCCTCCGTGGTGCTCACCGGTCGCTCCTGGCCACGGCCTCGGCGTTGCGCGCGCCGGAGGTCAGGTACTGGCCGACCCGCGCCACCAGCATCGCCATCTCGTACGCCACCAGCCCGATGTCGGCGTTCTGGGCGCAGAGCACGGCCAGGCAGGCGCGCTCGCCGGCGGTGGTCACGATCAGGAACTGCGACTTCCACTCCACGACCGTCTGCCGCACCGGACCGGCGGAGATGTGGTCCGCGACGCCCTTGGCCAGGCTCTGCAGGCCGGAGGCGACGGCCGACAGGTGCTCGCCGTCGGTGCGTTGCAGACCGGCGGACGAGGCCATGAGCAGGCCGTCGGAGGACAGCACGATGGCGTGCTCGGCCTCCTTGATCCGGCCGATCAGGTCGTCGAGCAGCCAGTTGAGGTCGGTGCCCGCGGTGGGCGTCATGTCGGGCCTCCCGTCGGGAGCCGGGCCGCGGCGGTCATGCCTCGCCCCCCGGCTGCTCTTCCATCAGCCTGGCCGCCTCGGTGCGGCCAAGACGGGTGCCTGACTGCAGGGATCCCATCATGGCGCGGATCTCCTCGGGCGAGCGCTCGTCATCGTCCTCCTCGAAATCGGGCTGCGTCGGCGTGTCGTCACGCAGCGCTGGCGCCAGGTTGGCCTGGGGGACTCGGAAGGGCAGGCCGGACGGCGTGAACTCGGCCACAGGCTGCTGCTCCGGTTCCGCGGGCGGTTCTGGTTCAGGTGAAGGCGAGGGTGCTGGTACTGGTGCTGGGAAGGGATCTGCCACTGCATGGATCTGGGTGGGGAAGGCGATGGGGGCGGGGGCGGGACGCGGCGGGGTCAGGGTGCGGACGTTCTCGGCGGGCCGCGCGACCGTCGCCAGCGTGGTCCCGGTGCTCGTACGGCGGGGCAGGCTCGGCCGGTCGTCGCCCTCCGGGTGCCGCGGCGCCGGGTCGAGCTCGACCAGCTCCTGCGGCAGCAGCACCACGACCGTGGTCCCCCCGTACGGGGAGGACTTCAGCACGACCTGGATGTCGTGCCGCCGGGCGAGCTGGCTGACCACGTAGAGGCCCAGCCGGGCGGTGCCGGAGATGCGGAACTCGGGCGGGTCGGCGATGCGCTCGTTGGCGGCGTCGAGGTCCTCGGGCTTCATGCCGAGCCCGCGGTCCTCGATCTCGATGACGTACCCGTTGGCCACGAGCTGCCCGCTGACCTGCACGTTCGTGTACGGCGGCGAGAACGACACGGCGTTCTCGATCAGCTCGGCCAGCAGGTGGATGACGTCGCCGACGGCCCGGCCGACGAGCACGACCTCGCCCATCGGCATGAGCGTGACCCGGGTGTAGTCCTCGACCTCGGCCAGCGCGCCGCGCACCACGTCCACCATGGGGACGGCCCGCCGCCACGTACGGGCGGGCGACGAACCGGACAGGACGATCAGGTTCTCGGCGTTGCGCCGCATCCGGATGGCCAGGTGGTCGAGGCGGAAGAGCTCCTTCAGCTCCTCCGGGTCGGTCTCCCGGCGCTCCATCACGTCCAGGACGGTGAGCTGCCGGTGCACCAGGCCCTGGGTGCGGCGGGCCAGGCTGAGCAGGATGTCGCGGATGCTGCGGCGCAGCTCGGCCTGCTCGGCCGCGACGGTGATGGCCGTGTGCTGCATGGTGTTGAACGCCTGGCCCACCTGGCCGATCTCGTCGTCGCCGAACTCCAGCGCGGGCGCCTCCTTGGCGACGTCCACCTCCTCGCCGTGGCCGATGCGCTCGACGATGCCGGGCAGGCGCTCGTCGGACAGCTCGTGCGCGGCGTCGCGCAGCTTCTGGAGCTGGGCGAACAGGGCGCGGGCGGTGGTGATGGACAGGATGATCGAGGCGACGACGGCCACCAGCCCGAGACCGGCGGCCAGCACCAGCCGGACGATGACGCCGGCCGCGACGGGCACGACCCGGTCCACCAGGCGGTCGCCGGCGGCCAGCACCAGGGCGCTGAAGTCGGCCAGCGCGCGGTCGGCCGCGGTCTTCCACTGCGCCGCGCCGAACGGCAGCGCCCCGGCCTGCGGGCCCTGCCCGGAGATCAGGTTCTCCATGGTCTGGAGCCTGCTCAGCGACTCGCCCTTCAGCAGCTTGTCGAAGGCCGCCTGCTCGGAGTCGGGCAGCTCGTCGCCGGCCTGCTCGGCGAGGACGTGCCAGGCGCCGACGGTCTGGGTGAACTGCGCCTGCTCCTCGGCCGAGATCCGCCCCTGGACGAGCGCGCCGGCCAGCAGGGCGTCCTCGCGCGCCAGCACCTCGCGGGACCTGTTCAGGGCCAGGAGCGTGCGGATGTCCTTGGCGACGGTCTTGTCGTCGACGGTCGCCAGCGAGCCGTAGAGGGTGAAGACGGAGTCGATCAGATCGCTGTAGGCGGCCGTGGCCTCCAGTTTGTCCAGGCGGCCGGCGTCGATGGCCTTGCGGGTCTCCTTGAGCGTGCCGAGGGCCTTGAGCACGTCGTTCAGGCGACCGGCGCCCTCGTCGTCGATGGCCCAGCTCACCAGGCCGCCGGTCGCCGCCTCCTGGAACGCGGCGAGCAGGCCGTCGGTCTTCTCGCGCTGGTTGTCCAGGTCACGGCGGGGGCCGCCGGTGGCGTCGCTGAGTTTCACGACGGAGATCCGGCGCTCCCTCTGGAGCTCGATGAGCAAGGGCTCGCTGGGGCCCACTACGCTGGAGTCGACTTGAGAGACCCAGAGCAGGTTGACACCCTCACGAAGGGTGACCCAGGCAGCGAACGCCCACAGTGCCGTGAGGGAGAGCAGTAGAGCTGTGACTTTGGTCCGCAGGCTCGTATTGCGGAAGCCCATTTATACCCACCCTGTGAAAGTCATTTCGCGTGCTCATCATCCGGACAGGTCATGGCATATCGACGCTGTCGATCACGAAACCTTAGCGCAGTTCCAAAGCGTCTCTCAAGCAACACTAGGCACTATCTGTACTTATATCCCATTTTTGACACCAGTAGTCAAAAATGGGCAAAATGGGTAGCCTTTATTAATGCCCGACTCGTCTCCCCCTGCTTACTTCAGCATCAGAAATACCCTGCTCAAGCAGTCTGACCAGCTCGCCGGCGTGCCCGAACCCGACCGGGCCGCGGTACTCGCAACCGCGTTGGACGCCGTCCCGGTGGCGGCCGGATTCCTGCGGCCGTACTCCACGTTGTTCGCCGAGGGCGACAGCTCGGCGAGCAGGCTGGCCTTCAGTTGCCTGTCCGCCGCGGCCACGTTTCCGGACGCAGCGCGTGACGAAGTAGCCGAACTCGGCACACTCACCGCGATCCTTTTCGGTCTGGACGACATAGCCGACAACATCGCCGGCTCCTGGTCCCCGGACGACGTCCTGGCGATCTTCGGCCGCCTCTCCTCGGCCCTGCGCGGACAGGGAACCGACCCCGGCGACGAGGGGCCGGTGGGCGAGGCCCTGCGCGCCTGGCGCGACTGGTGGACGCGGTTCGGCGCCGACCCGGAGGTGGCGGTGTACGCGCCCGCCCTGGCCGAGCAGCTCGACCTCGCGGGCGCGGCCATGGCCCGCGAGCGGGCGTGGTCCGAAGGCGGGGAACCCTGGCCCGACTACGACACCTACGTGGACAACGGCACCCAGACGATCCTGTACAGGACGTGGTGGGTGGCCGGTCTCGGGGTGCGCGGTCCCCGCCCGGCGCACGACCGGCACTGGCGGGCCGTCGTGTCCGCCACCCATCTCGGCGCGGCCTGCATGCGGCTGGCCAACGACATCAGGACGTTCGAGCGGGAACGCAGCGAGGGCAAGCCGAACTCCGTCCTCATCCTGGAGCGGGCGGGCACGGACACGCGGGCCGCGGTCGACCGGGTCGCCGCCCACATCGCCGAGCTCAACGGGCGCTTCCTGAACGCGCTCGCCGCGCTGCCCCCCGAACTGGCCGCGATCGCCGAGGGGCAGCGCAGGAGCGTGGCCTTCAACGGCGCGTGGTACCTGGCCAGGGACACGCACGCCTACACGGTTCGCGAGCTGGCCGGGGACGTCGGAGCACACGGCGGCTAGGAGGGACGCGCGAGGTGGGCGGCGGCGAGCTCGGCCGACCTGACCACCGCGACCGGCACGTACAGGTCCTTGTCATGCCAGAGGGGGACGTGCCGCTCGTCCGCCGCGCGGGTCAGGTACTCCAGCCCCCGTTCCACGGCCGCCTCGCGCCGGGGTTCGGCCCGTCCCGGGGTCAGCAGCAGGGTCTGCATCGCGTACGACGTCTCCTCTCGGGTGCCCGTCCAGCGGCCCCACGAGCCGTCCGCCCGCTGCGTGTCCAGCACCCAGCGGGCGGCCGCCGCCACGGCCTCGTCCGAGGCCGGGCCGCCGAAGTCGGCCAGCGCGAGCGCGCAGCTCACGGTCGCGTAGTACGGCGAGGCGTGCCACCTGTCGGCCCAGAACCCGCCGGGGTCCTGCCGCTCGCGCAGCCAGGCGGACAGGCCGGTGATCACCTCGCCGTAGCGCGGCGCGGCGTCCGGCCGGCGGGCGGCGTACTGGCCGAAGGCGTCGAGCACGTGCGCGTTGACGCTGATCGACACGCCCTGCTCGCCGGGCCAGGTGGTGAAGTGGGAGCCGTTGTGGAAGTGCCACAGGCAGTCCGGCTCGTACGGCGAGCCCAGCAGCGCCAGCGCGTACAGCGCGACGGAGGTGGTGTCGGCGTCGGCCGGCAGCCCCGGGCCCGCCGGGGTGCCCTGGGGCCCGATCGCCGCCCGCAGGTCCGCGATCATCTCCGGCGGCACCTCGACGGGCACCCCGGCGCGGGCCAGCCAGCTCAGCACCCAGCCGCGCTCGAACACGGTGATCGGCAGCCCGACCGGGACCGGGCCGCCGTGGATGCGCACGACCGCCTCCAGGTGGTCGAGGACCGGGCCCGCGACCCGGCCGCCGAGCCAGGCGGCGGCCGCGGCGGGCGAGGCGCCGACGGTGCCGATGACCGACGGCCGCGCCCCCAACGCGCCGCGGGCGTCCGGGCCCGCGATCTCCAGGGCGTGCAGCAGCTTGTCCGGGATGTCCTGCCCGGCGGCGACCCAGGACCTGATCGTGTCCAGGGTCCCGTAGCCCATGCCCGTGGGCAGCGGCAGCGGCGGGTGCCCGCCGTGCCCGTTGATGAGCGACACGAGCGAGGGGACGATGTGCTCGATGGCCGGCATGTCGGGCAGGCTGAGCGGCGCGGACAACATGGCGGAGAGCGCGCGGAGTCCGCGTCCCGCCGCCGGGGCCGCCGCGTCGAGGTCCACGCCCGGGTCGCCCCGGCGCGCCGCGGTCAGCAGCGCCTCGGTCGCGCTCAGCGTCGGCACGAGCCCGTAACCGTCGGGAGCGCCCCAGGAGCCGTCCGCGTGCTGGACGGCGGTGAGGTGGTCGAGGCGCTCGCGGTGCCCGATCAGCCAGGGAGCGAGCGAGACCAGCCGCCCGGTCTCGTAGACCGACGGCGAGACCTGCCCCCACGGCCGGAGCATGAGGCTGGAGACCAGGTCGTCCGCGCGCGCGCTGATGTCCGCCGCCGTGCCGGCGGCGGTGCTCGTCCGGCTCACGCGCGTGCGGTCCGCTCGATCGGGTGCAGCCTCAGCATCAGCTTCTCCTTCGGCCGGGTCGAGGCGCCGGGCAGGGCCGTCAACGGCTGGGGGTTGGTCAGCTCCGGCCGGTACCGGCTCAGCAGGTTGGCGACGACGAGCGGCGCCTCGACGTAGAACAGGTGCTGGCCGAGGCAGATGTGCGGGCCGGCGCCGAACGGGATGAAGGCGTAACGGTGACGCCGCTCGCCCTTTCCGTCGGCCCAGCGGTCCGGGTCGAACTCCAGCGGCCGGTCCCAGAACTCCGGCAGCCGATGGGTGCTGAACGGACTGATCAGCACGTGTGTCCCCGCCTTGATCCGGACGCCACCGACCTCCGTGTCGGCCAGTGTCTGGCGGGGCACGATCCACGCCGTCGGGTAGATGCGCAGCAGCTCCTGCAGGACCATGCGGAGATAGGGCAGCTCGGCGACCTGGGCCGGGCGTACCGGGCCGTCGACGTCGAGGCGGGCGATCTCCGCGCGCAGCCGGGCGTCCACCTCGGGGTGCTCGTGCAGCAGGCCCCAGAGCCAGGTGAGCGACATCGCCGTGGTCTCGGTGGCCGTGCCGTAGACGCTCACCAGGTCGTGCCGGACCTGGTGGACGTCGACCTCGCCGTCCGGCCCGCGTCTGCCCCTGACCAGGGCGGCCAGCACGTCGGTGTCCTTGCCGTGCGAGGTCTCGGCGACCGCCTGCTCGATCAGCGGGTAGACGATCTCGTCGATCTTCTTCTTGGCGGCCATGAACGCGCGGTCGCCGGGCAGCGGCACGGAGTCCGGCACGAACGGCAGCAGCAGCCGGAAGGCGATGGACGTGGCACACGTGGCGAACTCGGGCGCCAGCACCGCGGCCGTCTCCCGCGAGATCCGTCCGCCGAACAGGACCTGGGCGACGGCCTGGTTGATGATCGTGGTCATCTCACGCCCGGCGTCCACCGGGCGGCCCGTACGGGCGTGGCCGTCGAAGGCGCGCAGGTAGTCGTCGATGAGCTCGGTCATGTCCTCGGCCAGCGAGGCCGTGTGCTTCACGGTGAACAGCGGCTGGAGGATCTTCCTGGTGGTCGACCACGTGTCGCCCTCGCTGAGGATGCCGTGGCCGGTCACCCGGCGTACGGCCTGCCAGAGGGTGCCCTCGCGGACGAAGTTCGCCGCGTCGGTCTTGAGGATCTGCTGCACGTGGTCGGGGTGCGAGATCAGGTACGGGCGGAACGGGCCGAGGTCGAGCCGGACGATCCGCCCGTCCGCCTCCGTCCCCATTTTCGCGAGTTCACTGACAGGATCCTTGACCAGACGCGGCACCACTCGATAAAGGGGAAGGGTCTTGGGGCTACTCGCGGGGGCGTGCGGCATTGGGGGGAACCCCGATCCTGAGGATGACGCTGAAGGCAAGAGTGGCTATATCGCCATATGTTACTTTTTGCGTGATTATGGCATGATCATCCGCCCGTGATCAAGGTTGGGGCGTGATGGTACAGTTACGCTTCTTGTGGGATCATGCGGGCCGCGTCGTGGGGGCGCGCGGCCTGGGCCGTACACTGCGCTGACGGCCTGTCCCTCATCCGACCTGGCGCTTCGTCGCTGGATGCTGCGGTCTTCCGTGTAGATTCAAGATCGTACTTGGGGGTAGAGCGGCGATGCATCCCGGCCGGACGACGCCACGACGCGACGACGACGTGATCGCGCGCTGCCGCGCCCTGCTCGAACCCGCGCTCCGCGAGGCCGTCTCCGAGCTGCATCCCTGGGGCGCGCGCATGGCCGCCTTCGCCCTCGGCTGGCCCGACGCCGAGGGCCACGTCCGCGGCGGTGGTGGCGGTGCTGGTGGCGGCGGCAAGATCCTCCGGCCCGCCATCGCCATGCTCAGCGCCGAGGCCGTCGGCGGCACCGCCGAGCAGGCGCTGCCCGGCGCGGTCGCGGTCGAGCTCGTGCACGCCTTCTCCCTCGTGCACGACGACATCATCGACCGCGACGAGCAACGCAGGCACCGGGACGCGCTGTGGAAGGCGTACGGCGTGGGCCCGGCGGTGCTGGCCGGCGACTCGCTGCTGGCGCTGGCCGTCAGCCGCCTGAGCGGCCACGCCGAGGCGATGCGCCACCTGTCGGCGGCCCTGACGGAGCTGGTGCAGGGGCAGACGGCCGACATGACGTTCGAGACCCGCCCGTGGACGGGGCCCGAGGAGGTCACCGTCGAGGAGTACACGCGGATGGCCGCGGGCAAGACGGGCAGCCTGCTGGCCGCGGCCGCGGCGGCGGGGACGGCGCTCGGCGGGGCGCCCGCGCTCTCCGGCCGCATGTGGGGGATGGGACTGGACCTCGGGATCGCCTTCCAGATCGCCGACGACGTGCTCGGCATCTGGGGGGACCCGCGGGTCACCGGCAAGCCCGTGCACAGCGACCTGCGGCGCGACAAGAAGACGTTGCCCGTGCTCGCGGCGCTCGCCGTCGGCGGGCCGGCCGCCGAGGAGCTGTCCGAGGTGCTGGCGAAGGGCGCCGGGGACGAGGAGAGCGCGCGGCGGGCCGCCCGCCTGGTCGAGGAGGCGGGCGGCCGGGCCCTGGCCGAGGAGGTCGCCGACCGCCACCTGTCGGCGGCGCTGGCCGTCATGGACGAGCACCTGCCCGGCGCCGCCGCCCTGCGTGCCCTGTGCGCCTCGGTGACCAACCGCACCCACTGACGCCCACGACCCGCGCGGCCGCGGCTCCCGGAGGGGTTCGGCGACGCCCGGCGCGGGTCGTCAGGCGGGCCGGCGGAGAGGGTCAGGGGCGGGAGGCCTCGTCGAGGAGGGTCAGCTCCTCCTCGCTCAGCTCCAGCTCGGCCGCCGCCAGCAGCGGCTTGAGCTGGCGCGGGTCGCGCGCGCTGGCGATCGGCGCGGTGACCGTGGGCTGGGCGGCCAGCCAGGCCAGCGCCACCGAGGCGGGCTCCGCGCCGCGCTCGGCCGCCACCTTCAGCAGCCCTTCGAGCGCCCTGCGCCCGTGCTCGGTGTCGAGGTACTCGGCCGCCTTCCCGGCCCGCGGGCTGTCGACGGTGACGCCGGGCTGGTACTTGCCGGTCAGGAACCCGCGGGCCAGCCCGAAGTACGGCGTGCTCGACAGACCGGCCGCCGCCACCACGTCCCGCAGCTCGCCCTCATACCCCCGGTCGACCAGGTTGTACGGCTGCTGCAACGCCACGTACGAGGCCAGCCCCTCGTCCCGGGAGATCCGGAGGGCCTCGGCCAGCCGCTCCGGCCCGTAGTTCGACGCGCCGACCTGACGCACCTTGCCCTCCCTGACCAGCGCGTCGAAGGCGGCCAGCGACTCCACCAGAGGTGTGTCGTGGTCGTCCACGTGCGCCCAGTACAGGTCGATGTAGTCGGTGCGCAGGCGGCGCAGCGAGTCCTCGACGGCCGTCCGGATCGTGGCCGGGGCCAGCCCTTCGAGCCCCTCCAGCATGCCGACCTTGGTGGACACGACCACGGAGTCGCGGTTGCCGCGGTCGGCCATCCACTCGCCGATGATCAGCTCGGACGTGGACTCGCCGGTCACCCAGTGGGGGTAGACGTCGGCCGTGTCGATGAAGTTGCCCCCGCCCTCGACATAGGCGTCGAGTATCGCGAACGAGGTCTCCTTGTCCGCGGTCCAGCCGAAGACGTTGGTGCCGAGCGATATCGGGAAAACGGACAGGTCCGTCGTGCCTATTGATCTCATGCGGCCATTATCCGCGCCCCCGGCGAAGAGGCACGGACGGCGCCCCGGTCACGTCCGTGCCTGGTCGCGGACCTGACGTCAGTGCTCCACGGAGGCCAGGTCGAGGGCGCGCGGGGTGAGCAGCCAGACCACCAGCGCGCCGATCAGCATCAGCGCCGCCCCCGCCCCGGAGGTCAGGGCCAGCGAGTCGGTGAAGGCCGTCCTGGCCGTCTCCACCAGCCGCGCCCCCTGAGCCCCCAGCTCGGCGGCCACGTCGAGCGCGCCGCCCAGCGACTCGCGCGCCGCGCCCGCGGCCGGGCCGCCGTAGTTCAGCGCGTCCCGGTAGACCACGGCGGCCACGCTGCCCAGCACGGCCACGCCGAGCGCGGCGCCCACCTCGTAGCTGGTCTCCTCGATGGCCGCCGCGCTGCCCGACTTCTCCGGCGGCGAACCGGCCATGATCACCGCGGAGGCGATGGCCAGCGCGCCGTTGCCCGCGCCGATCAGCGCCAGCGCGACGGCGACCGGCCAGTAGCCCAGCGGGTGCGGCGCCAGGGCCAGCAGCAGGAACCCCAGCCCCGTCACCGCGAGCCCGCCCGTCAGCACCGGGCGGGCGCCGACGCGCTCGGCCAGGACCGGCGCGAGCGGCGAGGCGATCAGCGCGGCCAGCGCGGCGGGCAGCAGTCGCACGCCCGTCTCCAGCGGCGCGTACCCCTGGACGAGCTGCATCCACTGCGCGAGCAGCAGCAGCACGGCGGCCATCGCGATCGACGTGGTCAGCGCCGTCACCACGCCCGCCGAGAACGGCCCGCTGCGGAACAGCCTGATCTCCAGCAGCGGATCGGGCCTGTGCAGGCACCGCACCACGAACCAGCCCAGCGCGACCGCCGCGACCGCGGTGGCGGCCAGGGCGGCGGGCGAGGTCAGGCCGTCCTTGCCGAACGTCTTGACCGCGTACAGCAGCGCGGCCATGCCCGCCATCGACAGGACGGTGCCCAGCGCGTCCCACCGGCCCGGCCGGGGGTTGCGCGTCTCCGGCAGCAGGAGCAGCCCGGCGACCACGGCCACCGCCATGACGGGCACGTTCACCAGGAACGCCGACTGCCAGGCGAAGTGCTCCAGCAGGAACCCGCCCAGGATCGGGCCGAGCGCCGCGCCCATCGCCGCCATCGCCGACCAGACGCCGAGCGCCCTGGCCCGCTCGCCCGGGTCGGTGAACAGGTTCCGGATCATGGACAGCGTGGACGGCATGATCATCGCGCCGCCCACGCCGAGCAGCGCCCGTACGGCGATCACCTCGGCGGCCGAGTCGGCCGCCAGGACCGCCGTCGAGGCCAGCCCGAACACGGCGAACCCGGCCAGCAGCATGCGCTTGCGCCCCCACCGGTCGCCCAGCGCGCTCGCCGTGACCAGCAGGCCGGCCAGCACCAGCGAGTACGCGTCCACCATCCACAGCAGCTCGACCGAGGTCGGCCGCAGGTCCTCGGTGATCGCGGGCAGGGCGACGTTGAGCACGGTCATGTCCATGACCACGAGCAGCACGCTGGCCGACAACACGGCCAGGCCCGCCCACCGCCTGCGCGCCGGGACGCCGGTGGCCGTCATCACGCCCACCCCCCGGCGCCCGCGCCGGCCAGGAACGTCTCGCGCAGCAGCCTGGGCACGTCCCTGCGGGCGACGTCGCCGCGGCGCAGGCTCTCCCGGACGGCCACGAGCAGGCCGTAGACCGTGTTGCTGATCCAGCGGGCGGGCAGGTCGGCGCGCAGCAGGCCGGCCCGCTGGGCGGCGGCGAAGAGCGCGATCTCGTGCTCCTCCAGCTCGTCCGCGCGGCGCAGCAGCTCCGGGTGCACGGCCATCGCGTAGTCGGTCAGGCCGAAGCCGTAGTCGTCGGCCACGTCGATCCAGCCCTCCAGCAGGGCCTCCAGGGCCTGCCGGATCAGGTGGGGGTCGTCGGAGGCGGCGGCGGACCTGACGTCCGCGCGCACCTGGAGGTCGTGCCACCGGTCGTGCGCGCGGTGGCCGAGCGCCGTCATCAGCTCCTCGCGGCTGCTGAACTGCCGGTGGAGCGTGGCCCTGCTGATCCCCACCGCCTCGGCGAGCTGGGCCATCGAGGCGGCCGGATGTTCGTTGAGGTGCTGGATCGCCGCGGTCATGATCTGCTCCCGGCTCACCACCATGAGACAACTCCGTCGAATATGAGACATTTACGTCTCATATGCTACATGACGGCCCAAGGGCAGCAGGCTCTCGCCCCGGCGGGATGGCGACGAAGTCGCAGGTGGCGTTAGGGTGCGAGCTGTGTCGATCGGTGACGCGCGCACGCGCATCCTGGACGCGGCCGAGGAACTGTTCGCGGGCGGCGGCTACGAGGCCACTCCGACCGCGGTGATAGCCAGGCTCGCGAGAGTCCCCAAGGGCCTGATCTTCCACTACTTCCCGCGGAAGATCGACGTACTCGTCGCCCTGGTCGACGAGCGCACCATGGTCGAGGAGGGCCGCGAGGTCGACGCCGTGCCCGGCGACCCGGCCGGCACGCTCGCCCGGCTGGCGCGCGGGCTGCCGCTGCGGGCCTCACCGGCGATGCGGCGCATCCTGTTCCGCGAGGCCGACACGCACGGCTCGGTCAAGGAGCGGCTCGGCAGGCTCAACGGCGAGCTGATCAGCAGGGCCAGGTTCGCGCTGGAGCTCGCGCTGCCCGGCACGCGCGGCGACGCGGCGCGGCTGGAGGTGGCCGCGGCGACGTTCGCCGCCGTGCTGCTCTACCAGGAGAACCTCTGCCAGCTAACCGGTCACCAGATCGACCCCGACGCCGTCGCCGAACTCATCGCCCACGCACTCGGCTAGCAGCTCGTCGAGGGCGTCACGCAGGTGGCCGAGCAGGCCCCACACGTCGTCCGCCCGCTCGGGGCAGGCCACGATGCCGAAGTCGAGCATGCCGTCGTAGGAGAAGCAGGTGATGTTCACGCCGCCGGACAGGTCGGTCAGCACCGACAGCGGGTAGTAGGCCAGCACCCGGCCGCCGCACATGTAGAGCGGGAACTGCGGGCCCGGCACGTTGCTGATGATCAGGTTGATCGGCGGGAACGCCGAGCCGGCCAGCCGGAAGATCGCCGGGGTGGCCAGGCTGGTGACCGGCGCGGGCAGCAGCGAGCACAGCTCGCCGAGCCAGCTCGGCGGCGCGAGCGCGAAGCGCCGCTTGGCCCTGTTCATGGTCTCGCCGACCGCCCGCAGCCGCTCCCCGGCGTCGGGGACGTTCGTCGGCATCGGCGCCACCATGGCCGCGATCTGGTTCCCGACCACGTCCTTGGCGCCGCCCGTGCGCACTGCCACGGGCACGGCCACCACCAGCGGCTCCTCCGGCAGCGCGTCCCGCTCGTCCAGCCACGAGCGCAGCGCCGAGGCGCACAGCGCCATCACCACGTCGTTGACGCTGATGCCGTTGGCCTTGGCGACCTTCTTGACCTCCTTCAGCGGCACCGACCCGAACGACAGCTCCCGCCGCGCGCTGATCGGCCCGTTGAACGGCGTGCGCGGCGCGGTCAGGCCCGGCAGCTCGGGCCGCTCCTTCTGGTCGCCGGCCACCAGCCGGGCGGCCCTGGCGATCGCCTTCGCGCCGGGCAGCGCGCCGACCAGCGGGATCGCGTCGAGGTCGCCCGCGGCCCTGACCGCCGAGCGGGCTGCCCGCACCGGATGGGTGACCGATCGCACGGCGGCGCCGGCCAGCATCTCCATCAGGCCCGGCGCGTCCTGCCGCGGCGCCGCCGGACGCGGCCGTCGTTCCCGGGTCCCCTCCGGGGTCAGGTCGAGCAGGGTCGCCAGGGTCTCCGCGCCCGACACACCGTCGATGGCGGCGTGGTGCACCTTCGTGTAGACCGCGACCCGGCCGCCCGCCAGGCCCTTGATCAGGTGCATCTCCCACAGCGGACGCGACCGGTCGAGCCTGCGCTCGTGGATCGCGGCCACCGCCTCGGCCAGCGCGGCGTCGTCACCGGGCGCGGGCAGCGTCGTCTCGAACAGGTGGTTGCCCAGGTCGAAGGCCGGATCGGCGCACCAGTAGGGACGGTCGAGCCCGAACGGCACCTCGACCAGGCGCAGGCTGAGCGCGGGGGAGAGGTGGACGCGGTCCAGCAGCAGCTGGGCCAGCGCGTCCCGGTCCACCGCGCCGCCGGCCGGGTCGAGGACCGCCAGCCCGGCGACGTGCGCCGCGGTGGTCTCGGACTCGACATGGAGGAACTGGGCGTCCAACGGGGTCAGCTGGCGCATCTGCTCTCCCTTCTTCGTCGTGTGCGAAAGCCTCGCACGGTGTCATTTCCGTAACGTTTCCGCGAGAGTCTTTCAGATGAAATGCACACCTCCGGACCACCTTTTCGTGAAGGGCCAGCTCAGCCGCGTTCGTGACACTTACCTATCCGTTGACCACCTGCACGGGATGACGCACGACCGCGTCGAAGGAGTAGCCGAAGGGGTGCTTGGGCGTGCGCAGGGGCTGGGTGGCGCCGGTCTCGTCGGTGGCCCTGGCCATCAGCACGGCGGGCCCGAGGTGCTTCGGCGCCCACTGGACGTGCCACGGCAACCACGCCCCGACCAGGTGCGGACCGTGGTGCTCGGCCAGGTGCCAGGTCCGGCCGCCGTCGAAGCTGACCTCGACCTTGACGATCCGGCCGCGCCCGGACCACGACCGGCCGCGCAGCACGTGCGGCCCCGGACGGCCACGCCAGGCGTGCGGGCCGCGGATCGGCAGCCGGGCGTCCCAGGGCAGCTCGAAGGCGCTCTTCACGGGCTGCGCCGCCACGTCCCGGTAGAAGACCGTGTTCCACGGCGTGAACAGCTTGCTCGTGGAGACTTCGATGTCCCCCAGCCACTTGATGGAGGCGATGCCCACCCACCCCGGCACCACCAGCCGCGCCGGGAACCCGTGGTCGGGAGGCAGCGGCCGGCCGTTCATCTCGTACGCCACCAGCACGTCGCCCACGGCCTTGGCCACGGGCAGCGGACGGCGGACGTGGCCGTGGTGCTCGAAGGGCGCGTCGAGGCCGGTGGGGAGCACGTCCACGGCCTCGGGACGCAGCCCGGCCTCGGCGAGCAGGTGGCGCAGCGGCACGCCCCGCCACCTCGCCACGCCGACCGCGCCCAGCCCCCACTGGGCGCCGGGCGCGGGGTCGCCCTGCTGGGTGCCGTAGAACGCGCGGCCGTTGCCGGCGCACTCGATGGCGACGTCATGGGTGCGCGAGGGCATCGACAGCAGCTCGTCGTAGGTGAAGGCGCGCGGCGCGCGCAGCCCGGCGCCGTGCAGGTGGAGCTGCCAGGCGGCGGCGTCGATCAGCGGCGTGGAGGTGTGGTTCCTGACGAAGAAGCGGTCGTTCGGCGTGTGGTAGCCGACCCCGGACATCGCCTCCCATCGCATCTCCGCGTTCCCGTCGTGGACCAGGAACAGGTGGTCGGGGAGCGGTTTGACGATCGTCGCCGCGACTTGCCTCATGGGAGCCACCTCTCGCAAGACGTATTTCCTACCTGGAAACCATTTAATCTCCTCGCGCTGTCTCCGCGTGCGAGTGCTTGCCGAATCCTGTCCCGGATCTGGGACCGTTCCAGCCCTGACGAGACCTACCCAACGGCGTGGGTGCGGCAACCGTGCCTTTCGGGGTGGTTCGTCAGGGCGTCCGGACGAGGGTGGAGAAGGGCTCGCCGGTGTTGAGCCGGGCCACCAGGCCGAGCAGACCGGTGCGGCCGTCGTTCTCCCGCAGCCAGCGGCTCACCTGGCAGGCCGACCTGGCGTACGTGGCGGGGTCCGCGCTCGCGGTCCGCAGCCACTCCTCCAGCGTCACCGGCAGCGGCCCGGCCGGCGCCACCAGGCAGCGGTCCGGCGCGGACTCCGGGGCCAGGTAGCGCGGGTCGCCCGAGACCACCACCGCCAGCCCCTCGTCGAACCACTGCGGGACGGTGGCGGAGGAGGCGAGCCTGGCGTGCAGCTCGACATGGGACAGCTCGTGCGAGGCGATCACCGGGTCGAGGCCGCGCGGCGAGAGCATGACCGACCGGTTGAGCACCGCGACGCCGCGCTCCTGGCCGCCGCCGATGCGCCGGTAGCAGGTGTCGGTCAGGCAGACGAGCAGGCCGGGGGAGCTGAGGCGGGTGCCGTAGAAGCCGGTGACCCGGCGGGCGGCCTGCTCGGCCACCTCGCCGACGCGGGTGCGCTGGGCGGGGGTCAGGCCGTCCTCGGTGTAGACGCCCGGGTGCAGCTCGGTCAGGCCGTAGCAGCCGGGGCAGGTGGTGGCGGCGAGCGAGGGGTAGGCCAGCGCGACCCCGCCGACGGCGGCCAGCAGCAACGAGGCCAGTACGGCGACGAGAATGCGCCACCAGCGCCGCCTGCTCTTCGTCCCGGATGCCCGTTCGGTGGGCCGGGCCGGGGGATGGTTGTCCTTCATCGCCGTCCAAGCTAGCGAAGCGGGATGATCTGCGCGCGGCGCGGCAAGAATGCGGCAAATGTTCTAATTTGTGGTGTTAAGTCCGAATTTGAGAGCAGAAATCTGGGTGGACGCTCGTTCCAGGACGAAGGCCGCGACCGCCCGCGGCGGACCCCCGCCTCCAGGCTCGGGTGCGGCCCGCGCTGGGTGCGGGCCGCACCCGACCCGCCCTCCGACGCGGGACGGGGCCGGGACTAGCGCCCGAGGAAGGCGAGAAGCCGGTCGAGCGGCCAGGTGTTGATGACGTCGTCGCCGGTCAGCCAGGCCCGCTGCGCGATGCCGACCCCGAACCGCTGGTGGGCCAGGTGCGGGATCGCGTGCGAGTCGCTGTCGACGGAGAACTTCACCCCGTGGTGCTTGGCCAGCCGCACCAGGTCGGCCGGCAGGTCGGACCGGTCGGGATAGGAGTCGATCTCCATCGCGGTGCCCGTACGGGCGGCCGCCCGGAAGACGGCGTCCCAGTCGGCCTCGACCGGCGGCCGCTTGCCGATCTTCCGGGTGGTGGGATGGCCGATGATGTCGACGTACGGGTTCTCGCAGGCGGCGATGAAGCGGCGGGTCATCTCCTCCCGCGACATGCCGAAGTGCGAGTGGACCGACGCCACGCACACGTCGAACTCGCGCAGGACCTCGCCGGGCCAGTCGACCGAGCCGTCGGGCGCGATGTTGAGCTCCGACCCGTGCAGGATGCGCATGTGCGGATACTTCTTCTGCAGCTCGGCCACCCGCCCGCGCTGCTCCAGCGCCTTGTCCAGCGTCATGCGCTGCATGGCCAGGTCGGGCGCGTGGTCGGTGACCGCGTAGTAGGAGTAGCCGCGCGCGGCCCCGGCGGCCACCATGTCCTCCAGCGAGGCGATGCCGTCGGTGAGGTCGGTGTGGGTGTGCAGGTCGCCCTTGAGGTCGGCCAGCTCCACCAGCACGGGCAGCTCGCCGCACAGCGCCGCCTTGACCTCGCCGCCGTCCTCGCGCATCGGCGGCGGCACGAACTGCATGCCGAGCGCCTCGTAGATGTCCTCCTCGGACTCCGCGGCGATCACCCGCTCGCCCTCGAACAGCCCGTACTCGGACAGCTTCCAGCCCTTCTTCACCGCCATCTCCCTGATGGTCACGTTGTGCTCCTTGGAGCCGGTGAAGTACTGCATCGCCGCGCCCCACGACCCGGCCGGGATCAGGCGCAGGTCGACCTGGACGCCGGAGGTCGTGCGGATCGAGGTCTTCTTGTCGCCGGCGGCGATGACGTCGGCCACGTAGGGCTGCGCGCGGAAGTCGGCCATGATCGACTCGGGCGCCACCGCCAGGATGTCGATGTCGCCGATCGTGTCCTTCATCCGCCGCAGCGACCCCGCGTACGCGATGCGCTCGGCCTTGAGCGAGCCGATGACCTGCTCGGCCAGCGCCATGGCGACGCCGATGTGCACCCGCCGGCCCGCCTGCTCAAGCTGCTCGATGCCCTTGAGCAGGTTGGCCAGCGTCTTGGGGCCCAGGCCCTTGACGTCGTCGAGCCGGCCGGAGGTGATGGCCTCGCCCAGCGCCACCGTGGAGTCGATGCCGTAGTCCTCGAAGAGCATGATGGCCGTCTTGGGGCCGAGCGTGGGCACCCGGGTCAGCCGCCGCACGCCCTCGGGCACCCGGCCCCGCAGGTCGTCGAGCTGCCGGAAGCTGCCGCGCTGGAGGAACTCCTCCATCTTCTTGGCGATGGCCTCCCCGACGCCGGGGACGCCGCGCACGTCGACCTCCGAGATGTCCTCGGGGAACCCGGCGATCGCCTTGGCCGCCTTCTGGTAGCTCCGCACCCGGAAGGCGTCGCCGCCGCTCAGCGCGAACAGCTCCGCGTATTCCTGCAGCGCCGCCGCCGCCTCCTCATTAGCCCGCATGCCCCTACCTTAGGATCTCCGACCGACAATCCCGGTGATCAGAACTTGACCTCCCGCGGCCGGTACGGCTCGGCCAGGAACTCCATCTCCCTGTCCGACAGCGTGACGCCGACGGCGGCGACGGCGTCGTCCACGTGCCGGTCCTTGGTGGCCCCGACGATCGGCGCGGTGATCCCCGGCCGGTTGAGCAGCCAGGCCAGGGCGATCTGGGCCGGCGGCAGCTCCCGCTCGGCGGCGACCTGGGCGACCCGGTCGAGGATCTGCCGGTCGTTGTCGGGGTCGTACAGGAAGTCGATGCGCTGGTCGGAGCCGGTCCTGGCGGTCGCGGAGGCCGTCGAGCCCGCCCTGGCCAGCACACCGCGCGCGAGCGGGCTCCACGGGATCACGCCCACGCCCTGGTCGGCGCAGAGGGGCAGCATCTCGCGCTCCTCCTCCCGGTAGAGCAGGTTGAGGTGGTTCTGCATCGAGACGAACCTGGTCCAGCCGTTGGCCTCGGCCACGTGCTGGGCCTTGGCGAACTGCCAGGCCCACATCGTGGACGCGCCGATGTAGCGGGCCCGGCCCGACCTGACGACCTCGTGCAGTGCCTCCATGGTCTCCTCGATGGGGGTCTCGTCGTCCCATCGGTGGATCTGGTACAGGTCCACGTAGTCGGTGCCGAGCCGGTCGAGCGAGGCGTCGACGGCGGACAGGATGTGCTTGCGCGACAGGCCGCGGTCGTTGGCGCCCCGGCCCATCGGGAAGTAGACCTTGGTGGCCAGCACGTAGTCCTCGCGCCGGGGGAAGATCCGGCGCAGCACACTGCCGGTGACGACCTCGCTCTGGCCCCGGCTGTAGATGTCGGCGGTGTCGAAGAACGTCACGCCCGCGTCGGCGGCCCGGCGGATGATCGGCTCGGCCTCTTCCTCGGGCAGCGCCCATTCCTGCCGCGCCGGGTCGCCGTAGCTCATCATCCCCAAACAGATGCGAGAAACTTTCATACCAGTCGCGCCAAGTCGCATGTATTCCATACCGCCACCCTATGGCTGATATGAACTGTCTAACCTCTTGTGGGGTGGGAAGTCAGCGTGTCCGGAAGCGGCCCCGGCCTTTACACGGGGCTACGCGATCAGGTCGATTAGAGGAACGAGGCAGCGGTGAGCGCACTCGCCACGCGTACTGTCCCGACGCATCAACCGTGTACCGGGGGTGAGGTGGACGCGACACACCGTGGCCTGACGCCTCGATTACGGTCCAGGATGCACAGTCTCTCGTCGCCGTCCTGGGCCGGGGGGCTCGGCCTGGTGGCCGGGGGCGTCGGGCTGGCGATCCCGGTGCAGGCCGGGCTGGCCGGGTCCGGGCTGGTGGTCGAGGGGTCGGTCGCGCTGGCCGTCTTGCTCACGCTGCACGGCAGGTTCGTCCTGGAGGAGCCCTCACGCCGGGCCGGTGCGTGGTGGCTGGTGGCCGTCCAGGCGTGGCTCACGTACGTGCCGCTGGCGGTGTTCGGGCCGGCCTGGACGCCGGTGTGCGGGCTGCTGGCGGGCGCCCTGCTGGTGGTCGCGTCCCGGATCAGGTCGGTCGTGCTGGTGGTGCTGGCGCTGTCGTGCGGGCCGGTGCTGCTGGCCGCGCCCTCCTGGCAGGTCGAGCCGGCGTGGGCGCTGGCCTGCCCGCTGGTCGGCGTCGTGGAGTTCGCGCTGCTGAGCCTGCTGGCCCAGGTGCGCCGGCTGGCCGGGGCCCGTACCGACGTCATGCGCCAGGCCGTGACGCTGGAGCGCCGCCGCTTCACCCGCGACCTGCACGACCTGGTCGGGCACCGGCTGACCGTCCTGACGCTCAAGGCGCGGCTCATCCAGCGGCTGGTGGCGGAGGGTGACGAGAAGGCCCGGCAGGAGCTGACCGAGACGCTCGACCTGCTGCGGGAGCTGTCGGCCGACGTCCGGGCCGTCGCGCACGGACGCCTGCGCAGCTCCTCGCTGGCGGCCGAGATGAGCTCGGCGCGGGCGCTGCTGGAGTCGGCGCGGGTGCGCTGCCAGATCAGGGTGGCCTGCCGCGATCTGCACCCTGACGTGGAGGAGGCCCTCACGCACGCGTTGCGCGAGGGCGTGACGAACGTGCTGCGGCACGCCGAGGCCGGGCAGTGCTGGATCCAGCTCATGGAACGCGACAACGTGGTCCGCCTGTCGATCAGGAACGACGGCGTACGTCCCCCGCGCCGGCCGGGCGACGCCGGTCAGGGCCTGCTCAACCTGGCCGAACGCGTCTCGGCGCTGGGCGGCTGGCTGGAGGCGTCCACGTCGCGCGGCGGGCAGTTCTCTTTCAGTGTTTATGCCCCGCGCAGATAATTACCTTTTGTGAAAAACACATCAAAGCGCATTCCATAGCCATATATGACTTATGTTGCGTGTTACTAGTGCGCCCCGGCGCGGCTGCGGCAGGCTCTAAGCACACCGCCTCGGAGGGCCGCGCCAAATGGACAAGTACGAGCTCTACTGCCTTGTGGACCAGTGTTTCTACGACACTCCCGACCACAGCACGGCGGCGGACGCCGACTTCCCCCAGCTGCGCCGGCCCGTCCCGGAAGGCTGGGCCCACGACCTCAGTGACACCTGGGCCTACTACATGCCGACCCAGGAGGCGCCCCTGCCGACCCAGGGCTGGAAGATCCACGTGTCGGCCCGGGTCGAGGACGCCGAGAAGGTCGTCCAGACCGTGTGGGACTACTGCGTGCCCCGCGGGGTCGCCTTCAAGTTCCTGCGCGGCCCGGCCGTGCTCGTCATGGTCAACTCCAAGGCCGCCTCCCGGGCGTCGAGCGGCAAGCTGATCACCATCTACCCCCGGGACGAGGGCCAGCTCGAACTCGTGCTCAAGGAGCTCGACGAGCTGCTGCGCGGCGTCGAGGGGCCGTACATCCTGAGCGACCTGCGCTACGGCGAGGGGCCGATGTTCGTCCGGTACGGCGGGTTCGCCGAGCGGCACTGCCTGTCCCCTTCCGGGGAGCGGGTGCTGGCCGTCGAGGACGGCGACGGCACGTTGATCCCCGACGTGCGCGGCGCGACGTTCTCGGTGCCGCCCTGGACGACGCTGCCCGAGTTCCTGGAACCCCACCTGGCCGCGCGCAACGCCGTGACCATGGAGGAGCTGCCGTACCGGATCGAGAGCGTGCTGCACTTCTCCAACGGCGGCGGCGTCTACCTGGCCCGCGACACCCGTACGGACGAACGGGTGGTGCTCAAGGAGGCCAGGCCGCACGCCGGGCTGGACGTGGCCGGCCGGGACGCGGTCGCCAGGCTCCAGCACGAGCGCGACATGCTGCGCCGCCTGGCCGGCCTGCCCGCCGCCCCCGGCCTGCGCGACTACTTCAGCATCGGCGGCCACCACTTCCTCGTGCAGGAGTTCGTGGACGGCACCCCGCTCCAGCGGCGGCTGGTGCGCCGCTTCCCGTTGACCCGCGCCACCTGCACCGACCAGGACCTCGCCGAGTACACCGCCTGGGCCACCACGACCCTGGAGAGCGTCGAGGAGGCCGTCGCGTCACTGCACGGACGCGGCGTGGTCTTCGGCGACCTGCACCCCGACAACATCCTGATCACCCAGGACGACCGGGTCGTGCTCATCGACTACGAGGTCGCCACCCTCGCCGCGGACCAGGCCAGGGCCGCGCTGGCCCACCCCGCCTTCGCCGCGCCGCGCGACCGCCACGGCGTCGAGGTCGACCGGTACGCGCTGGCCTGCCTGCGGTTCGCCCTGTTCGCCCCGCAGTGCACGATCATGCTGCCGATACACCGGCCGAAGATCGTCCAGCTGGCGCGGATCGTCAAGGAGACCTTCCCCGTCCCCGCCGCCTTCATGGACACCGCCGCCGCGACCATCGCGGGTGACCAGGCCGTCGAGACCCCCGTGCCGATGCCGGGGACGGCCACCTGGGCCGAGCTGCGGGACGCGATGTGCCGGGCCATCCGGGCGGCCGCGACCCCCGACCGCGACGACCGCCTCTTCCCCGGCGACGTCGCCCAGTTCAGGCCCGGCGGCGGCCTCAACATCGCGACCGGCGCGGCCGGCGTCCTGCTCGCCCTGTCGGCCACCGGCCTCGGCCCCTTCCCCGAGTACGAGAAATGGCTGCGCGAACGCGCCCTGCGCCCCGCCGCCGGCTCCGGGATCGGCCTGTACGACGGCCTGCACGGCATCGCCCACGTCCTCGACCGGCTCGGACACCGCCAGGACGCGCTCGACGTCGTCGACATCGCCCTGCGGGAGCAGTGGGACCGCCTGGAGACGGCCCTGTTCTCCGGCCTGCCCGGCATCGGCCTGAACCTCCTGCGCCTCGGCCGGACCGAGCCCGCCCTGGCCGAGCACGCCATGCGCGCGGTGGACATGTGCGCCGACCGCCTCGGCGGCCCCGAGGACGTGCCCGGGATCAGCGGCGGCGACAACCCGAGAGCGGGCCTCATGTACGGCTCGTCCGGCTCCGCCCTGCTCTTCCTGCACGCCTACGAGCACACCGGCGACCGCGCACTCCTCGACCTGGCCGAGATCGCGCTCAGGCAGGACCTGCGGCGCTGCCGGGCCTCGGAGGACGGCTCGCTCCAGGTGGACCAGGGCTGGCGGACGCTGCCCTACCTGGACGAGGGCTCCGTGGGCATCGCCCTGGTGCTCGGACGTCATCTCGTGCATCGCGACGACGAGGAGCTCGCCGCGGAGCTGGACCGGCTGAAGCTGGTCGCCCGCTCCGGGTTCTTCGTCCAGCCGGGGCTGTTCACCGGCCGCGCGGGCATCATCGCGGCGCTCGCCGGAGATCCGGTGGCCCGCGAGCTGATCAAGGGGTTGAGCTGGCACGCCATGCCGTACGGCGGCGGCCTGGCCTTCCCCGGTGACGGGCTGTTGCGCCTGTCCATGGATTTCGCGACCGGAACGGCCGGCGTGCTGTTCGCCCTCGGGGCGGTGCTGGGAGACCAGCCGGCACGCCTGCCGTTCCTGGAGGCCGCACCCGAGCGGCCTGCGCATGATCAACCGTGGAAGGAGGTGTAGAACATGGTTCTTCTCGACCTGCAGGGTCTGGAGGCTCCCGCGGCCAGCGACGTGGCCAGCGGCGGCAGCTCGCTCACTGCTCTCACGTGTCACTCGGGCCACCCGAGCAACCTCAGTGTCGCTCTTTGCCACTGATAGCTGACAGGGTCCCCGCGCCGTTTCGTGGTGGCGCGGGGACCTCCCGAGTCCGAAGGAGGCCGGCAGGTGGGACCGGGAGACCGCCTGGTGGCGGACGCCGTACGGCGCTGCGGCCCGTGGCCCGCCGTGCTGGCGGTCACCGCCGTCGCCGGCGCGGCCGGTGAGCTGGCCGTCCCGTTCCTCGTCGGCCGCACGCTCGACCTGCTCCTCGCCCGCTCCTCCGGCGCCGCCACCGCTCTGGTGCTGTGCGCGGGCGTGGTCGCCGTGGTGGTGCTCTGCGAGAGCCTCGGCGGCTGGGCCAGAGGGGCGAGCAGCGCGTACGCGGCCGCCCGGCTGCGGCTCGGCGTGCTGCGGCACGTGCTCGGCGTCGGCCGGGCCGCCACCCGACGCTTCCCCGAGGGCGACCTCGTCACCCGGGCCGGGCTGAACGCCGAGGAGGCCGGACGGGCCCCCGAGACGGTCACCGGCGCCCTGGCCCTGCTGGTACCGACCGCCGGCGCCCTGGTCGCGCTCACCCTCATCCATCCGCTGCTGACCCTCACGCTCGGGGCCGGCATCGTCCTCATCGTGTTCGTCCTGCGGGCCTTCCTGCGCGCCACGACCGTCATCTCCGGCGGCTACCAGGAGGTCCAGGGCGAGATCGCGGCCCGCCTGGTGGACGCGCTCGACGGCGCCCGCACCATCGCCGCCGCCGGGACCGCGGGCCAGGAGGCCCGGCGGGTGCTCGCGCCCCTGCCCCGGCTGCGCGCGCACGGCATGGCCCTGTGGCGCGCGAACGCCGCCGCCGGGGTCCGGTCTGGGCTCATGATCCCGCTGTTGGAGGTCGCCGTGCTGGCCGCCGGCGGGCTCATGCTGGCCGCCGGGCGGCTCACCGTCGGTGACCTGTACGCCGCCGCCCGCTACGCCGCGCTCGGCGCCGCGCTCAGCACCTCGCTCGGCTACATCGGCGGCCTGGCCAGGGCGCGGGCCGCCGCCGCCCGGGTGGCCGACGTCCTCGCCCTGCCGCCGGTCTCCTACGGCACGCGCCCGCTCCCGTCCGGCCCCGGCACGGTCGAGTTCCGGGACGTCGCCGCGAACGGCCTCACCGTGGGCGACCTGACGATCCCCGGCGGCACGGTCACCGCCGTGGTGGGACGGTCGGGCTCCGGCAAGTCCCTGCTGGCCGCGCTCGCCGGCCGGCTGACCGACCCCGAACGCGGGGACGTGCTGCTCGACGGCGTCCCGCTGCGCGAGCTGACCCGCGACGGCCTGCGATCGGCCATCGGCTACGCCTTCGAGCGCCCGGTCCTGGTCGGCGACACCGTCGGCGAGGCGATCGGCGCCGTCCCCGGCTCCCAGGCCGGACGGGAGGCCGCCGTGGCGGCCCGCGCCGACGGGTTCGTCCGCCGCCTGCCCGCCGGTTACGACACGCCGCTGGCCGAGACCCCCATGTCCGGCGGCGAGCGGCAGCGGCTCGGCCTGGCCAGGGCGTTCGCGCGGGGGGACCGGGTGCTGGTGCTCGACGACGCCACCTCCAGCCTGGACACCGTCACCGAACGCGAGGTCAGCCGGGCGCTCACCGGTGATCCCCGGGGTCGCACCCGCCTGATCACCGCCCACCGCCTGGCCACCGCCGCCCGCGCCGACCAGGTCGTCTGGCTCGACGAGGGCCGGGTGCGCGCCGCCGGCCCCCACGACGCCCTGTGGCGCGACCCCGCCTACCGCGCCGTCTTCCAGGAGGGCCCCCCATGACCCCGGCCCCGGACGTTCCCGCGGCCCCTGACGGCCCCTCGGTCTCCGACGGCCCCTCGATCCCCGACGGCCCCTCGATCCCCGGCGCCCCCGCCGGGTTCTGGCGGGCGCTCGTCCGTGAGCCCCGGCGGCTGGTCGCGATCCTGCTGTGGTCGGTGCTGGAGGCGGCGCCCGCGTTCCTCGTCGGGCACGCGGTCGCCCGCGCCATCGAGGACGGCTTCGCCCGCGCCAGGCCGCTGACCGGCCTGGCCTGGCTGGCGGCGCTCGGGCTGGCGTGGCTGGTCTCCGCCGTCGGCGCCCGCCAGGTGGTGCTGGCCGTGGCCGCCGTGGCCGAGCCGTTCCGCGACGACCTCCTGACGCGGGTGGTGCAGGGAGCGCTGCGCCGCCCGCTCGCCGAGCGGCCCGACAGCGCGGCCACGGCACGGGCCGGGCTCCAGGTCGAGCTGGCCAGGGACGCCTTCGCCGCCGTCGTCACCACGGTCAGAGGGTTCGCGTTCACGCTGGTCAGCGTGGTGCTGGGGCTGCTGACGCTGGCGCCGGGCACGCTCGTGCTGGTGCTGCCGCCGTTCGCGGCCGGGCTGGCGTTCTTCCTGGCCTCGCTGCCCGCGCTGGCCCGGCGGCAGCGCGCGTTCCTGCTGGCCGACGAGGAGCTGGCCCGGTCGATGACCGCGACGGCCACCGGGCTGCGCGACATCGAGGCGTGCGGCCTGGCCGACCGCGAGGACGAGCGGCTGGCCCGCCAGGTCGGCGCGCAGCGCGACGCCGCCCGCGCGCTGGCCAGGGTGACCTCGGTGCGCACCGCCGCGCTGGCCGTCGGCGGCTGGCTGCCCGTCGTCCTGCTGCTCGCCGGCACCCCGTGGCTGCTCGACGGCGGCGCCGGGCCGGGCGTGATCGTCGGCGCGCTCGCCTACGTCACCCAGTCGCTGGCACCCGCGCTCGGCGGGCTCGTCCAGGGGCTCGGGGTGAGCGGCGTGCGGCTCGTGGCCACGCTGCGCCGCATCGCCGCCGCCGCGCCGCCCCCGCCGCCCGCCCCGCCCAGGGTCCGCCCGGCCGGCGCCGACGTCGCGCTCCGGTCGGTCACCTTCTCCTACGGGCCGCACTCCGCGCCCGTCCTGGACCGCCTCGACCTCGCCGTCCCCGAGGGCGAGCACCTGGCCGTCGTCGGGCCGAGCGGCGCGGGCAAGTCCACGCTGGCCGCCCTGCTCAGCGGCATCCTGCCGCCCGGCGAGGGGGAGGTGCTGATCGGCGGCGTCCCCGCCGGCCGGGCCGACCCCGCCGCCCGCGTGCTGATCCCGCAGGAGGCGTACGTCTTCCGCGGCACGCTGCGCGACAACCTCGCCTATCTCGTGCCCGGGTCCGGCGGCCTGGACGGCTCCGTGGCCGCCCTGGGCGCCGGAGAGCTGGTCGAGAGCCTGGGCGGGTACGACGCCACGCTGGACCCGGCGGCGCTGTCGGCCGGGCAGCGGCAGCTCATCGCCCTCGTCCGCGCCCACCTGACCGAGGCCCCGCTGGTCATCCTGGACGAGGCCACCTGTCACCTGGACCCCGCCGCCGAAGCCCTGGCCGAGAACGCCTTCGCGGCCAGGGGCGGCACGCTCATCGTGGTCGCGCACCGCCTCACCTCCGCGCTGCGCGCCCGCCGCGTCCTGCTCATGGACGGTCCCCGGATCACGATCGGCACGCACGACGAGCTGATCCGGGTCTCGCCCCTGTACGCCGACCTGGCCGGCCACTGGCAACCGGAGCCCGTGTCATGACACTTGCAGACGAGTACCCGCCCGCCGAACGTCAACCGGTCACCGACCGCCTCGGCGGGCACGACGTCCCCGACCCGTACCGCTGGCTGGAGGACCCCCTCGACCCCCGTACCGAGGAGTGGCTGGCCGGGCAGGACCGGCTGTGGCGGGAGGCGGCCGCGCGCCTGCCGGACCGCGAGCGCTTCCTGGCCCGGCTCACCGAGCTGAGCGTCACGGGCCTGGTCACCCCGCCCGTGTGGCGCGGCGGCCGGTGCTTCCACCTGCGGCAGACCGGCTGCCAGGAGCACCCGGTCCTCTACTGCGACGACCGGCCCTTCCTGAACCCGGCCGACCGCGACCCCACCGGCCTGACCACCCTGGACGACTGGCAACCCGACCCGTCGGGCCGTCTGGTCGCCTACCAGATCTCGCGCAGCGGCGACGAGAAGGCCGACCTGTACGTCGAGGAGGTCGACACCGGCAAGCTCGTGGACGGCCCCATCGGCGGCTGCCGGTACTCGCCGGTCGCCTGGCTGCCCGGCGGCGAGGGCTTCTACTACGTGCGCTTCCACGAGGGCGTGCACCTGCACCGGCTCGGCGTCCCCGACGACGTCCCCGTCCTGACCGGCGGGCCGGTCTCGTACGGCGTGCAGATCAGCGCGGACGGCCGCTGGTTGACGATCTCGGCGGGCGGCACGGTCGGCAACTCGCTCTGGCTGGCGGACCTGGCCGCGGGCGACCCCGAGCGGCCGGAGCTGCGGGCCGTACAGGAGGGGACGCACGTGCGCACGGCGGGCGCGGTGGCCCCCGACGGCCGCCTGTACCTGCTCACCGACCGCAACGCCCCCCGGCGCCGGCTGTGCGTGGCCGACCCGGCCGAGCCGGAGGTGTGGCGCGAGCTGGTCCCCGAGGACCCCCGGGCGGTGCTCGGCGCGTTCACCCTGCTGGACGGCGACCGCCTGCTGGTCTCCAGGACCCGTCACGCGGTCGGCGAGATCGCCGTGCACGACGCCAGGACGGGCGAGCGGCTGGGCGAGGTGCCCCTGCCCGGCAGCGGCTCGATCGCCTCGCTCACCTCCCGCCCCGAGGGCGGCCACGAGGCCTGGTTCACCTACACCGACGCCGTCACCCCCGCCGAGATCTGGCGCTACGACGCCCGGACCGGCGCCAGCACCCTGTGGGCCGCCCCGCCCGGCCGCGTCGCGCTGCCCGACGTGAAGAGCCACCACGTCGAGTACACCTCCGCCGACGGCACCCGCGTGCGCATGGTCGTGGTCGCGCTCTCCTCAGGGTCGGGCCCCCGCCCGGCGATACTCAACGGGTACGGCGGCTTCGGCATCCCCCTCATGCCCGGCTACGCGGCCGACTCGCTGGCCTGGGTGGAGTCGGGCGGCGTGCTGGCCATCGCGAACCTGCGTGGCGGCGGCGAGGAGGGCGAGTCCTGGCACCGGGACGGCATGCTGGAACGCAAGCAGAACGTCTTCGACGACTTCGTCGCCGCGGCCGAGAAGCTGGTCGCCGACGGCTGGACGACCCCGGAGCAGCTCGGCATCTGGGGCGAGTCGAACGGCGGCCTGCTCGTCGGCGCGGCCGTCACCCAGCGCCCCGACCTGTTCGCCGCCGCCGTCTGCTCGGCCGGCCTGCTGGACATGGCCCGCTACCACCGCAGCGGCCTCGGCCCGTCCTGGACCGGCGAGTACGGCGACCCCTGCGACCCCGACCACCTGGCCTGGCTGCTGGCCTACTCGCCCTACCACCACGTCCGCCGGGACGCGGATTATCCGGCGACGCTGTTCACGGTCTCGGCCGCCGACACCCGCGTGGACCCGATGCACGCCCGCAAGATGTGCGCGGCCATGCAGTGGGCCGGTGACGGCTCCCGTCCCGTCCTGCTGCGCCACGAGCGCGACGTCGGCCACGGTGCCCGCGCCGTCAGCCGGTCCATCGCGCTCGCCGCCGACGTCCTGGCCTTCCTGGCCGCCCACACCCGGCCCTGACCGGGCGGCGGGCGGCTGAGGGGAGGCGGCAGGGGGTCAGATCCAGCCGGACTCGCGGGCGATGCGGATGGCGTCGATGCGGCTGCGCGCGCCCAGCTTGGCCGTCGTCCGGCACAGGTAGTTCCGGACCGTTCCCTCGGCCAGGAACAGCGAGGCGGCGATCTCCCCGATGGAGGCGCCGTCGGCCGCCGCGCCGATCACGTCCAGCTCGCGGGGGGTGAGCGGCGGCTCCTCGGGGCGCATGGCGGCGATGGCCAGCTCCGAGTCGATGACCCGCTCGCCGTCGGCGACCCTGCGGATGGCGTCGGCCAGCCGCTCCGGCGGCGCGTCCTTGGCCATGAACCCCCGTACGTGCACCTCCAGCGCCTGCTTCAGCAGCCCGGGGGTGCCGACGCCGGTCAGGATCAGCACGCCGCAGCCGGGCAGCTTGTCGTACAGTTCGCGGGCGGCGGCGAGCCCGTCCATGCCCGGCAGGGCGATGTCGAGCACCGCCACGTCCGGACGGCACGACTGGGCGGCGGCCAGGATGTGGTCGCCCCGCTCGACCTCGGCGACGACCTCGATGTCCTCCTCGTAGGCCAGCAGCGCCACAAGCGCCCCTCGTACCAGGTGCATGTCCTCAGCGAGCAACGTTCGAATCACCATGGGATCCTTGCGGTCGACCAGGCTTGCAACGTCCTGCGGGCGTCTTAATCCTGACCTATTGCCCGCACTGTGGAAAGTCCCCCTAAGTGAGGGTAAAGCCGTCCCCCGCACAAGAGGGCGCTCATTTGGGGAATGGTCAAGCCATGAAGCCTCGAGTGAAGCCCCTGCCTCCCGCGGAATGGGACGACTTTCAGCAGGCGAACCCCCAGAACGTGTTCACGACGCTGGGCCGGCACCCCGCGGTCTACGAGGGCTGGCTGCGCTTCGGCGGCGCCCTGCTGAACGGCACGCTGCCCGCCCGCGACCGCGAGCTGGCCATCCTGCGCACCGCCTTCCACAGCCGCAGCGCGTACGAGTGGACCCATCACGCCCGCATCGCCCGCGAGGCGGGCCTGACGGACGTGGAGATCGAGTCGGTCCGCCAGCTCGACGCCCTCTGGCCGGTCGAGGACCGCCTGGTGCTACAGGTGGCCGACGACCTCCACTACGCGGGCGACCTCACCGACGCCACCTGGGCTGCCCTGTGCGACCGCTACGACGAGGTGCGCAGGATCGAGCTGGTCGTCCTCGTCGCCCACTACTCCATGCTGGCGCTGGTGCTCAGGGCGCTCGGCGTGCAACTGGAGGAGTGAGCCCGGCCCGGCGGTCAGCCGCCGGGCACGATCATCGTCACGCCCGGGACCGAGCCGATCGAGGCCAGCGCCTTGCCCGCGTCGGCCAGGCCGATCGTCCGGGTGACGAGCTGGTCGGGGTGCAGGATCCCGGCCCTGATCAGCTCCAGCATGGGCGGGTAGGCGTGCGCGGCCATGCCGTGGCTGCCCAGCAGCCGCAGCTCGTGGCCGATCACGCGGTCCATCGGCACCGGCGTCGGCCCGCCCGGCAGCAGGCCGACCTGGACGTGCCGCCCCCGCCTGCGCAGGCTCTCGACCGAGGCCGCGCACGTGCGCGGGCTGCCCAGCGCGTCGAGCGAGACGTGCGCGCCGCCCCTGGTCAGCTCCCTGACCTGGGCCGCCGTGTCACCCGCCGAGCCGTTGACGAAGTGCGTGGCCCCGGCCAGCTCGGCCAGTTGCAGCGCGTCGGTGCTGATGTCCACCGCCACCACCCGCGCCCCGGACGCCGCCGCGATCATCACGGCCGACAGCCCGACCCCGCCGCAGCCGTGCACCGCCACCCACTCGCCCGGACGCACCTCGCCCACCTGGACGACCGCCCGGAAGGCGGTGGCGAAGCGGCAGCCGAGCCCGGCGGCGGTGGCGTAGGCCATCTCCTCGGGGATCGGCACGAGGTTGACGTCGGCGTGGTCGACGGCGACGTACTCGGCGAAGGAGCCCCAGTGGGTGAAGCCCGGCTGGGTCTGCCGCTCGCACACCTGCTGCTCGCCCGTCGCGCAGGCCGAGCAGGTGCCGCAGGCGCAGACGAACGGCACGGTGACCCGCGCCCCCGGCAGCCAGCCGCGCACGTCGGGGCCCACGGCCTCGATCACGCCCGCCAGCTCGTGGCCGGGCACGTGCGGGAAGACCGTGATGTCGGGGTCGTGCCCCTGCCAGCCGTGCCAGTCGGAGCGGCACAGACCGGTCGCCTCGACCCTGATCACCGCCCCGCCGGGCGCGGGGGTGGGATCGGGCAGCTCGCGCAGGTCGAGTTCCCCGCCGAAGACGTCAAAGGCAACCGCTCGCATCTCATGAGCTTAGAGTGAGTCGCCGCAGGTCGCGCAAGGCCCGGTGGGAGGGCGAGCCGGGTTCGGTGGTGTAGAGCACCAGCCGGAGGTCGTCGCGGTCGGGCCATGGCAGCACCTGGCAGATGGCGTCGATCGTGCCGACGAGCGGATGGGTGACCTGCTTGCGCTGCTCCCTGCGCACCTCGACCTCGTGCCCGGCCCACAGTTCGGCGAACTCGGGGCTGAGCGCCAGCATCTCGGCCACCAGCGCCTGGAGCGCCCGGTCGTCGGGGTAGCGTCCGGCGGCCACGCGCAGGTCGGCGACCGAGGCGCGGGCGAAGCGGCCCTTCTCCTCGTCGGACAGGTGCTCGGCGATGCCGGGCGACATGAACACCCAGCGGATCACGTTGCGCCGGTCGGGAGGCAGGGAGTCCAGGTCGCCCATGAGCATGGCGGCGAGCGGGTTCCAGGCGCGCAGGTCGTAGCGGGCGTCCAGGACGTAGGCGGGGACGTCCTCCAGGAAGGCGAGCAGGTGCAGGATGCCCGCGGGCACGTCCTCCCTGATGCGGGGGGCCTCCAACAGCTGGCCGGCCAGCCGGAACAGGTGGGCGCGCTCGTCCTGGTTCAGCATGAGCGCCCGGCACAGCGCGCCGAGCACCTGGCGCGACGGGTGCGGGCCCCTGCCCTGCTCCAGCCGGATGTAGTAGTCGATCGACATCCCGGCGAGCTGGGCCACCTCCTGCCGGCGCAGGCCCGGCGTGCGGCGGCGGTCGCCGCCCGGCAGCCCCACGTCGGACGGGGTGACGCGGGCGCGCCTGCTGCGCAGGAACGCGGCCAGTTCGTCGCGGTTCATGCCTCCATCCTCCGTCCTGAGGGCAGGTGAGCGGGCTCGCGAAGGTGGTACCGCTGATCCCAGCTTCCGCGGGTCTCTCCCACACCCCTTCCGACCTGGGAGAACGTTGGGCCATGACGACGACTGCCCTCATCACGGGCGCGAACAAGGGAATCGGCCACGAGGTCGCGCGGCTGCTGTCGGAGCGGGGGATCATCGCGATCGTGGGAGCCCGCGACGAGGAGCGCGGGCGGGCCGCCGCTGGTCGGCTGGGCCTGCCGTACGTGCGGATCGACGTGACCGACGAGGCGAGCGTGGCCGCCGCCGCCAAGTGGATCGAGGCCGAGTACGGCTCGCTCGACATCCTGGTCAACAACGCCGGGATCGCCGGCGGCCTGGACGGGGGCGTCCCGAGCGCCGCCGGCGCGCAGGCGTTCAGGGACGTCTACGAGACGAACGTGTTCGGCGTGGTCACCGTGACCAATGCCATGCTGCCGCTGCTGCGCAGGTCGCCGGCGGGCCGGATCGTGAACATGTCCAGCGAGCTGGGCTCGATCAGCCTGGCGCTCACGCCGGGCAGCCCGTTCTGGGACCTCAACTTCGCCGTCTACAACTCCTCCAAGACCGCGCTCAACATGATCACTGTCTGCTACGCCAAGGAGCTGATGGACACCTCCATCAAGGTGAACGCCGCCAACCCCGGCTACTGCGCCACCGACCTCAACGGGCACACCGGCTTCCGCACCGCCGAGCAGGGGGCGGCCGTCGCCGTACGGCTGGCGACCCTGGACGCCGACGGCCCGACCGGCGCCTACCTGGAGGATGACGGACCGATCGCCTGGTGAGGTGTGGACACCTGCGTAGTGGACAGAAGGGGGCGATGGGACGAGATCTGGACAAGGAGCGGTTCTCCGAGGCGGAGTACGCGCGCTTCGGAGAACGCATCCGGGAGCAACTCGGCACGCTTCGCGAGCTGCTCGAAACCCCCGGCTTCGGGCAGGGGCCGGCCACGATCGGGGCCGAGCTGGAGCTGTTCCTGATCGACCGGCAAGGACGGCCGCTGCCGCGCAACGACGAGGTCCGGGACCAGCTCGACGACCCGCGCGTCGTGCTCGAACTGGGCCGCTTCAACATCGAGGTCAACCTCACTCCGACGCCGCTGGCGGGCGCGCCCTTCGAGCGCATGGGGGCCGAGATCCAGGAGACGGTGACCAAGGTGGACGCCGCCGTCGAGGACGGCGGCGCGCTGCCGATCGGCATCCTGCCCACGCTGGACGCGAAGGACTTCACCCGCGGCGCGCTGAGCGACCAGAACCGCTACCGGGCCATGAGCAGGGGCATCAGGCGGCTGCGGCTGGAGCCGTTCCTCGTCAAGATCGAGGACCTGGAGCTGTCGGTGGAGGACGTGATCCTGGAGAGCGCCAACACCTCCTGGCAGGTGCACATCCGCACGCCGCCCGACCGCTTCGCCCGGCTGTTCAACGCCGCCCAGCTCGCCATCGGGCCGGTGCTGGCCGCGTGCGGCAACTCGCCGTTCTTCCTGGGCAGGGACCTGTGGGCGGAGACGCGGATCGCGCTGATGGAGGAGGCGGCCGACGACCGCGACGTGGAGCGGCGCGGGCGCAGGGACGGGCGGGTCACGTTCGGCTCGGACTGGGTGCGGGAGGGCGCGCACGAGCTGTTCGAGCGGTACGTGCAGGACTACGAGCCGATCGTGCCCGACCTGTCCGACGGCGCCGAGCCGCACGAGGTGCCCGAGCTGCGGCTGCACCAGGGCACGATCTGGCAGTGGAACCGGCCCGTCTACGACCCGGCCGACGGCGGGCACCTGCGGGTCGAGATGCGCGCGCTGCCCGCCGGGCCGTCGTGCGCGGACATGACCGCGAACACGGCGTTCCTGCTGGGGCTGACGCTCTCGCAGGCCGAGCGGGACCTGACCGGCTACCGGTTCGCCGAGGCATACCAGAACTTCTACCGCGCCGCCCAGGACGGGCTGGAGGCCAAGCTGGCCTGGCCGGGCCTGGACGGCGAGTTCGAGGCCGCCGACCTGGTGCTCAGGCTGCTGCCCGAGGCGCGGGCCGCGCTGCTGGCGAACGGGGTGACCCCGCACGACGCCGACACCGCCCTGGACGTCATCGCCCAGCGCACCCGGCTGCGGCGCACCGGCGCGGTCTGGCAGCGCGAGGCGCTGGCGCGCTTCGGCGGCGACCGGGAACGGCTCGTGCGGCGCTACCGGGAGCTGGCTCTGTCGGGCCTGCCGGTGCATCTGTGGGACTGAACGCCAACAAATGCCGCCGCTCGTCCGTCAAACTACTCCGAGAGACGGACGAAGTGAGGCAGATATGGCGGCGACGGGGATGGTTCCGGCCGACAAGGCGCCCTACGCGTTAACGCGGGCCACGGGGACCCTGGCCGAGGGGGCGGCGAAGCTGGCCGGGGAGATCGGCGCGACCGGGGTCGAGGCCCTGCTGGCCCACGCCAACAGGACCGCCGTCCACAAGGGCGCCACGGCGGCGCTGGGCTCGATGCAGCCCAGGCCGTCGGACTGGTACGCCTTCGACGGCAAGGACCAGGACACCGTCGACTGGTACCCGCAGGGCGTGACCTGCGGCGAGGAGTCCGGCAGCATCGGCGTGCCGGTGCTCCTGGTGAGCTGGTACTTCAAGCCGACGCCGGGTGAGCGGGGGATCAGGGTGTCGTTCCTGAGCCCCCGGACGCTGAAGTACCAGCACGCGCTGCTGGTCGAGGCCGCGCCCGACGGGACGTACAAGCCGATCGACGTGCACGCGGGCGGCCTGGCCTGTCACGGCGACCTGCTCTACGTCGCCGACACCTACAACGGCCTGCGCGTGTTCGACCTGGGAAACCTGCTCGACCTGCGCACCGCCCAGAGCGACCTGGGCGATCCCGCGCGCGTCGGGCGTTCCGGCGGCAAGTTCCACGCCTTCGGCTACCGCTACCTGCTGCCGCAGACCGACTGCTGGAAGCTCGCGCGGCGCGGGCCGCACTTCTCGTTCCTGTCGGTGGACCGCAGCGGCGCCACGCCCGCGCTGGTCTCGGGCGAGTACCGCGAGAACGACCCCGGCGGGTGGGTCGCCCGCTGGAACCTGCCCCTGACCGACGGCACGCCCAAGGACGCCTTCGTCATGGGACACCCCAACATCCAGGGGGCGGTCTCCTGGGGCGGCAAGTGGTACCTGAGCCAGGCGGCCGACGGCAACACCAACGGCAGGCTGCTCGTCCACAGCGGTGACAAGCTGCTGACCAGGCCCTACCCGATCGGGCCCGAGGACCTGACGGTGCGCGGCGGCAAATTGTGGAGCGTCACCGAGTTCAGGAACAAGCGCATCGTCTTCGCCGTCGCACTCTGAGCCGGGGCCGGGGCGGGGCACCAGGTGGGGGCGGGGATCAGCCCTCCATGTGGGCGCGCAGGACCTCGCGGTAGCGGTGGTCGAAGGCGTCGTAGCGGGCCCGCAGCGCGGCTCCCGGCCAGCCTGCGGGCAGCAGCTCGGGGGGCAGCAGCGGGTCGGCCAGCAGGTGGCGCAGCACGGCGGCCGAGACCAGGAAGCCCTCGGCCAGCCCGTCGGCCCGGTCGAGCGCCCGCTCCAGCCGGTGTGCCTCGGCCGCCCAGCCGTCGAGGTCCCACAGCAGCGGGGTGGGGTCGCCGTGCGGGCGGCCGTCGATCAGCGTGCACTGCGCGGTGACGGTCTCGGGCCAGGCGCGCACCAGGTTCGCCGGACGCAGCCAGGTGCCCTCGCGCAGCTCACCCATGCGCAGCGCGGACATCGTGTGCCGGAACGCCGCCCGGTCGGCCGGGGCGCGCCGCTCGGCGGTGACCACCGCCACCTCCCACGTGCCGTCCCACGGTCTGGTGTGCGGGTCGCGGCTCTCGTCCTGGCGGGCCTGGCGCTCGACGAGCCGTTCGGACAGCGTGTAGCGGCCGCCCTGCTGCGTCAGGTCGCCGGCCGCCACCATGCGCGACAGCGCCACCCGGACCGTGCCCTCGGCGATGCCGAACAGCGCGCCGATGCGCACCAGATGCCGGACGGGCAGCCGGGGCGGGTGGCTGCCCAGCAGCGCGCTCAGGACCGCCGACCGGGCGCTGAGTGAGGTGTTACGGTCTTCCATCGCGTGTTGATTATATGTAACACTCGCGAGTATGGGCCGGTATCTCATCGAACCTTTCGACCACAGCGACCGCTACGCCACCGAGCGCTACCAGGGGGCGGCCGGGCGCAACTGGTGGACCTGCGACCCCACGCTGCGCCTGCTCATGCGGCGCCACCTCGGCGACGGCTTCGCCTGGGCCGAGCCCCGCCTGGAACGGCTCGGCGCGCTGATGGGCGGCCTGGTCGCCGAGTGCGCCGAGGAGACCGACCGCAACCCGCCCCGCCTGGAGAAGTACGACAAGTGGGGCAGGGACGTCAGCCGGGTCGTCATGCCGCCGTCCTTCGAGGCCGCCCGCGCGGCGCTCATGGAGGACAACTTCACCTCGCCGTCGTTCGCCGAGGAGGCACGGGCGAACGGGGCGGACCCGTCCGCGCTGGCGGCGGCCTGGACGTACCTGCTCGACCAGGCCGACATCGGGATGGGCTGCGCGCTCGGCACCGGCGGGGACATGGTGGTCTCGCTGGCCGAGAAGCATGCGCCCCCGGACATACGCGACCGGGTCCGGGAGATCTTCGCCGACGGCTACTACTCCGGCGAGGCCGCTCAGATGTTCACCGAGCGCACCGGCGGGTCCGACCTGGCCGCCCTGGAGGCGTGGGCCGAGCCCGACGGGGAGGCGTGGCGGCTGACCGGGTTCAAGTGGTTCGCCTCCAACGCCAACGGGTCGGCGTTCGTGGTGCTCGCCCGCACGCCCGACGGCGCGGTGGCGCCGTTCCTGGCGCTGTGGGAGCGGCGCGACGGCTCGCGCAACGGCGTGCGCATCCGGCGGCTGAAGGACAAGCTGGGCACCCGCTCGGTCGCCTCGGCCGAGGTCGAGTTCACCGGCGCCGAGGCGTTCCTGCTGGCCGGCCAGGGCTCCGGCTCCGGGCTCGGGACGATGATGAAGCTCACCAACGCCTCCCGGCTGGGCGTCGCCATGATGGGCGTCGGCGTGGCCAGGCGGGCGCTGGTCGAGTCGATCTGCTACGCCCGCTCCCGCGAGGCGTTCGGCCGCCCGCTCATCGACCAGCCGCTGATGCGCCGCAAGCTCGCCGAACTGATCGTCGAGGTCGAGGCCGCCCAGGCGATGGTGTTCGACGGCCTGGTCGGCCCCCGGCTGCGGCTCGGCCCCGCGCTGATCAAGCTGCGCGCCGCCCGGCTCGGCCTGACGGCGGCGAGCGACGCGATCGAGGTGCACGGCGGCAACGGCTACATCGAGCAGTGGCCGGTGGCCAGGCTGCTGCGCGACGCCCAGGTCAACCCGATCTGGGAGGGTGGCGACAACATCCTGTGCCTGGACGTGCGCCGCGCCATGCTGCGCGAGGAGGCCCACGTGCCCTTCCTGGCCCGCCTGCGCGCCCTGGCCACCTCTGACCTGGTGAACGCGCGGATCGACGACCTGTCCAAGGCCGTCGAAGCCTGGCACGGGCTCGACCCGGCGCTCGCCGAGGAACGCCTCTACCCGCTGGCCCAGTTCATGGCCGACGTCTACGCCGCCGCCCTGCTGGAGGACCAGGCCGCCTGGGGGCTGGACGACGGGCGCAAGGCCCTGGTCGCCCGCCTGTACGCCGAGGCGCACCTGGCCGACCGCGGCCCGCTGCGCGGCGTCGACGCCCCGGCCGCCGACCACTTCGACGAGCTGCTGGCCGGGGCGCTCGCCTGACAGTACGCTCGCCAGGTCTCCCCGAGGAGGGCCGCATGACCGTACGCGTCGAGCGCGAAGGACCCGTCACGACCGTCGTCCTGAGCAGGCCGGCGGCGCGCAACGCGGTCGACAGGGAGACCGCCGGCGCGCTCACGGACGCGTTCGGCGACTTCGAGCGCTCCGACGCGGCCGTGGCGGTGCTGTGGGGCGAGGGCGGCACGTTCTGCTCGGGGGCCGACCTCAAGGCGCTGGACAACCATGTCGGCGAGGACGGCGACGGCCCGATGGGGCCGACCAGGATGCGCCTGTCCAAGCCGGTGATCGCCGCCGTCGCCGGGCACGCCGTGGCCGGCGGGCTGGAGCTGGCCCTCTGGTGCGACCTGCGGGTGGCCGAGGAGGACGCGGTGTTCGGCGTCTTCTGCCGCCGCTGGGGCGTGCCGCTGATCGACGGCGGCACGGTCCGGCTGCCCCGGCTCATCGGCGCCTCGCGCGCCATGGACCTGATACTCACCGGCCGCCCCGTGCACGCGCCGGAGGCCCTCGACATGGGCCTGGTCAACCGCCTGGTGCCCACCGGCACGGCCCGGCGGCACGCCGAGGAGCTGGCCGCGCGGATCGCCGCGTTCCCGCAGGCGTGCCTGCGCGGCGACCGCATGTCGCTGCTGGAGCAGCACGGCCTCACCGAGGAGGAGGCCATGCGCAACGAGCTGCGCCACGGGCTGGTCTCGCTGCCCGGCGCGGCGGCGGGCGCCGCCAGGTTCGCCGCCGGCGCCGGCCGTCACGGCGACCTCACCTAGCCCGCCGCCCGCGGCTCCCGGGCCCATCGGGCCGGGTCAGCCGAGCACCGGGAAGTTGGACCGGATGACGCTGAGCGGGTCGCGGGCGCGCTTGAGGTCGCGCAGCCGGGCCAGCGTCTCGGGCGAGAACGCCGCCGCCGCCTGCTCCCCGCCGTGCAGCATCGTGAACGGCCGCCGCCCGCTGCTGAACGGCACCAGCACCTTGCCGAGCCGCTCGATGCGCTCCGACACCTCCGGCGACGGCAGGCCCAGCGCGTGCACGAGGTACGGCTCCGGCAGCCGCTCCACCGCGCCGCCGCCCTCGACCGGCCTGGCCACCGCCCCGCCCAGGTGCCGGACCTGCACCGCCAGCAGCGGCTCGATCGGCTCCCCGGTCAGCACGCCGGCGACCTCGTCGTCCAGCCTGGTCAGCAGCTCGGTGTGGCCCATGCCGGGGCTCGGGTCGACCGGTTCGTCGCAGATCGAGGCCAGTTCGGCCACCGGCAGCACCCGCCTGGTGTCGGCGATCGCCCCGCCCACGGCCTCCAGCGGCCGCAGCAGCGTCCCGGGGTCGGCCCCGAGGTAGGTGCACTCGACCATGACGAAGCCGGGGGCGCCGGGCGGCGTGAGGAGCTGGAACCACACCGACAGCTCCTCGGGCGCGTCGGCGGTGACCTCGCGGAAGGCCGCCATGACCTGCTCGGCGCGGTCGGCCGGCCACATGATCCGGCCGCCGTACAGGAAGGGCGCGGGGTGCAGGTCGAACTCCATGGCCGTCACGATCGCGAAGTCGCCACCGCCGCCGCGCAGGGCCCAGAACAGCTCGGGGTCGCTCTCGGCGGTGACCGTGATCCGGCCGCCGTCGGCGTCCACGGCCTCGAAGGCGCGCACGCTGTCGGCGGCGAAGCCGTGCTTGCGGCTGAACCAGCTCAGACCGCCGCCCAGGGTGTAACCGGTCACGCTCACCACCGGCGAGCTGCCCGCCAGGCCGGTCAGCCCGAGCGGGCTCGCGGCGTCCAGCACCTCGCCCCACTTCACGCCCGCGCCGACGCGCGCCACCCCGTCGCGGATCGCCACCCCGCCCAGACGGCCGGTACGCAGCAGGATCGTCCCCTCGGTGTCGCCCGACGCGCCGTGGCCGCCCGGCTGCGCGGTCACCGCCAGGCCGTGCAGGCGGGCGTAGCCGATCACGGCGGCCACGTCGTCGGCGTCGGCGGCCTCGACCACCGCGCGCACCGGCTGCTCGACCGCCAGGTTCCAGGGACGGCGCGCCTGGTCGAAGCCGTCGTCGCCGGGAAGGAGAACGGGGCCGGTCGTCATGTTCCTCAGTTCGTTCATGTGATCGATGATGCTTGGTCCCACTTGCGTGGGAATTGGGGTTGACTTGAGCCCTGTGGAGTTCAGACTGTTCGGTCCGCTTGAGGTGGACGACGACGACGGCGCCCGCCTCGACCTCGGCACCAGGAAGCAGCGGGCGGTGCTGGCCATGCTGGCGCTGGAGCCGGGCCGGATCGTGCCGCTGGACCGGCTGATCGAGGAGCTGTGGGCGGGGGAGGCCCCGGCCAGGGCCACCGCCACGCTCCAGGCGTACGTGTCGCACCTGCGACGGGTGCTCGAACCCGGACGCAAGCCGCGCACGCCGCCTCAAGTGCTGCTCACCCGCGAGCCCGGCTACCTGCTCGACATCGCGCCCGGCCAGACGGACGTCGCCCGCTTCGCCACCTGGGCGGCCGACGGCGCCCGGCTGGTGCGGCAGGGGCGGCACGGCGAGGCGGCGCGGGTGCTGGACCGGGCGCTCGGGCTGTGGCGCGGCGAGCCGCTGGCCGAGTTCCCCGGGCTGGCGCCCGACGTGCCGGCCCGGCTGGGGCAACTGCGGCTGGCGGCCGAGGAGGACCTGCTCGAAGCCCGGCTGGAGCTGGGGGAGGCCACCGTGCCCGACCTGGAGGCGCTGACCGAGGCGTATCCGTACCGGGAGCGGGCCTGGCGGCTGCTGGTGCTCGGGCTCTACCGGGCGGGCCGGCAGGCCGACGCGCTGGCCGCGCTGCGCCGGGTGCGCGGGCTGCTGGCCGGACAGCTGGGCATCGAGCCGGGCCCGGAGCTGAAACGCCTGGAGCAGGCCGTCTTCGACCAGTCCCCGGCCCTGGACGCCCCCGGCGGGACGACCGCCGCCGAACCGCCCCGGCGACCGGACGCGGACGACGCGAAGGCCCCACCGGCACCGAGTGCCGCGGCGGGCGGAAGGGCGGCGGGAGAGCGCCTGGTCGGACGGGAGGCGGAGCTGCGGACGCTGGAAGAGCTGCTGGGTGGCGCCAGGGCCGGGCACGGCGGCCTGGCGCTGGTCACCGGCGAGGCGGGTATCGGCAAGACCAGCCTGGTCAGGGCCGCCGCCGACCTGGCCGCCGCCCGCGGGTTCCGGGTGGAGTGGGGCAGATGCCTGGACGACCCCAGGGCCCCGGCGTTCTGGCCGTGGGCGCGGGCGGGCATGATCCCGCCGTCCCCGCACGCCGAGCTGTTCGACCTCTACGACGCCGTGCTCGCCTCGCTGCGCGGCGGCCCGCTCCTGCTGGTGCTGGAGGACCTGCACTGGGCCGACGCCTCGTCGCTGAAGCTGCTCGGCCACGTCGCGGGCGAGCTGGCGGGCACGTCCGCCCTGATCATCGCCACGCTCCGGCCCGAGCCCGCCGACCAGCCGGCCCAGCTCCGCGAGACGATGGGCACGCTGTCCAGGGAGGGCCGCAGGCTGCCGCTCGCGCCGTTCGACGCCGAGGGGGTGCGCGACTTCCTGCGCCTGCGCGAGGTGAGCGCCGACCCCGGGGAGCTGCTCGACCGCTCCGGCGGCAACCCGTTCTACCTCGCCGAGCTGCTGCGCCTGCCCGAACGCGAACGCCACCTCGTCCCGCCCGGCGCGGCCGACGTGATCGACCGCAGGCTGGCCAGGCTGCCCGGGCCGACGCGGGACCTGCTCAGGGCCGCCGCCGTCGCGGGCCGCGAGGTCTCGGTCGACCTGCTGGCCGCGCTCGTGGAGCAGCCGGTGGAGGACGTCATGACGGGCCTGGAGCCCGCCCTGGCCGCCGGGCTGCTGACCGAGGCCGCCGACTACCGCTTCTCGCACGCCCTCGTCCGCCAGGCCCTCGACGCCGGCCTGACCACCTTGGCCCGCGCCCGGCTGCACCTGCGCGCCGGCCGCTCCCTGGAGGGCGTGCCCGGCGCCGACCCGGCGCTGCTGGCCGGCCACTTCGCCGCGGCGGCCAGGCTGGGCGGGGCGGCCAAGGCCGTCGAGCACGCCACCGAGGCCGCGGCCCAGGCCGCCGCCCGGCACGGCTACCAGGAGGCCGTCGAGCTGTGGGAGCTGGCGCTGGCCCACCTTCCGCCCGGCGACTCGCCGCGGCGCTGCCGGCTGCTCGTCGAGCTGGGCCGGGCCCGCCGCACCCTGGGCGACGCCGCCGGCGCCCGCCGCGACCTGGACGAGGCCGTCGCCCAGGCCCAGCGGCTCGGCGACAAGGACGCGCTGGTGGCCGCCGTCTCGGTGTTCGGCGGCCTGTCGGTGTGGAACTGGCGGCCGTACGGCGTCGTGGACGAGGCGATGGTCACGGTGCTGGAGGACCTGCTGGCCGGCGGCCTCGACCCGGCGTCCAGGGCGGCGCTGCTGGGCACGCTCGGCATCGAGCTGCACTACGGCCCGCGCCGCGCCGAGGGCGAACGGCTGGCGCTGGAGGCCGTCGAGCTGGCCCGCGGCCTGGACGACCCGATGCTGCTGGCCACGGCGCTGAACAACTACCTGATCGCCGGGTTCGTCCCGGGCCGCAACGACGTGCGGCTCAAGGCGGCCGAGGAGATGCTCGCCATTCCCGGCCTGCCCAGGGAGGCCCGGCTGGTGGGACGCGTCCTGCGCATGTCGTGCCTGCTGCGCGCGGGCGACCTGGCCGAGTGGGCCAGGGACCTGGACCGCTGCGAGCAGCTCCTGCACGAGGTGGCCAGGCCCGAGCTGGAGGCGATGGTCCGCGTCTCGCAGACCGCCGCGCACACCCTGCACGCCCGCTGGGACGAGGCCGAAGCCCTGCTCGGCCGCTTCCCCGGCCTCACGTACGGCGGCAGCCTGTGGGGGATCGAGGCGCGCCGCCTGGCCGCCCTCTACACCTGCCGGCGCGGCCAGGACCGGGGCGCGGAGCTGCTGGAGGAGCTGGTGGCGGCGGGGGAGCGGCCGCTGATGAGCCCGGTGCGCCCGCTCGCCGTCCTCGCGGCGCTGGAGGCAGGGCGGCCCGAGCTCGCCAGGGAGCTGATCGGCCGGTGGGGCGTGGAGCTGCGCGAGGACTGGTCGGCGGACTTCCTCCACCCGGTCTGGGGGCTGGTGGCCGCCCGGCTCGGCACGCCCGACCCGGCCGACCTGTACGAACGGCTGCTGCCCATTTCCGGCCAGCTCATCGTCATGGGGATGGGCAGCGCCGCCTGGGGCTCGGTGCACGACGTGCTGGCCGAGCTGGCCGGGCGGCTCGGCCGCGACCGGGAGGCGCGCGAGCACAACGAGGCGGCGGTCGCGCTGCACCGGCGGCTCGGGCTGACGTACTGGGAGGCGCGCAGCCGGGGGTGGCGTCCCGGCTGACTGTCGGACCCGCCGCGTACTGTGATCTCATGCCTGACATCGAGGTCGCGGGGCGTTCCGTCCGCATCACCAGCCCCGACAAGGTGGTCTTCCCGCAGTCGGGCCACACCAAGCTCGACCTGATCCGGTTCTACCAGGCGGTGGGCGAGGCGGCGCTGCGCGGCGTGCACGGGCGGCCGATGGTGCTCAAGCGGTTCGTCCACGGCATCGAGCAGGAGGCGTTCTTCCAGAAACGGGCTCCCGCCAAGCGGCCCGACTGGATCGAGGTGGCCGAGCTGCGCTACCGGTCCGGGCTGAGCGCGGAAGAGGTGGTCTGCACCGATCTGGCGCAGTTGCTCTGGGTGATCAACCTGGGGTGCGTCGACCTCAACCCCCACCCGGTGCGCGCCGACGACCTGGCCAGGCCCGACGAGCTGCGCATCGATCTCGATCCCGTGCCCGGCGTCGCCTGGGCCGACGTGCTGGCCACCGCGCAGGTGGCGCGGGAGGTGCTGGCCGACCACGGGCTGGTCGCCTGGCCCAAGACGTCCGGGTCGCGCGGGTTCCATGTCTACGCCCGGATCGAGCGGCGGTGGCCGTTCGCGAAGGTGCGCAAGGCGGCCGAGACCGTGGCCCGCGAGGTCGAGCGGCGGGCCCCCGACCTGGCGACCAGCAGGTGGTGGAAGGAGGAGCGCCACGGCGTGTTCGTCGACTTCAACCAGAACGCCTACGACCGCACGGTCGCCTCGGCGTACTCGGTGCGCGCGGTGCCCGACGCCCGCGTGTCCACGCCGCTGACCTGGGACGAGGTGCCCGGTTGCCGGCCCGAGACGTTCACGGTCGACAGCGTGCCCAAGCGGCTGGCCGAGCTCGGCGACCCGTGGGAGGACATGGATCTGCACGCCGGGTCGCTCGACGGGCTGCTGGAGCTGGCCGAAGAGCTCGGGCCCGCGCCCAAGCCGCCCAAGGGCAGCGGGCGCAGGCAGCAGACCATGCCGGTCATCGAGATCGCCAGGGCCCAGCACAAGGAGGAGGCGCTGGCGGGGCTCGACCGCTGGAAGGCCCGCCACCCCGAGGTCGCGGCCCTGCTGGAGGCCGCCGACGTGCTGGTCGACGGCATGCGCGGGCGCAGCAGCGTCTGGTACCGGATCCGGGTCAACCTGCAGCACGTGCCGGAGGAGGAGCGGCCGGCACAGGAGCCGCTGGAGGTCGACTACGACCCCTGGCAGGGCGCCGGCGCGACGAAGACCAGCACCCGGCCGATGTACGTCGTCCAGTTGAGGCTGACGTGGAAGTTGGCCGAGATCTCGTCGTTGGCGCCGAGC
>NZ_JBFAOV010000026.1:0-132582 GCF_040675375.1 Nonomuraea sp. NPDC049607 | reverse complement strand
ACGGCCGCAACTGGGACCAGGCCACCTCCTCCGGCCCCTTCTTCTTCCTGTTCGACTCCATGCGCTCCTGGATCCACTACCAATGGCAGGTCTTCACCTTCCACAGCGGGGTGCGCGACTATCACCAGTACATGTCCGACCCCTGGACATGGCCGTTGCTCTTCCGCCCGGTGTCGTTCTACTACCCGGCGGACGTGCCGCCGTCGGCGTGCGGGGCCTCGGCCTGCGCGCAGGCGATCCACGGCGTCGGCACCCCGGCCCTGTGGTTCGGCGCGCTGCTCGCGCTGGCGGGGACCGTCGTCCTGTACGTCAGGAGGCGCGACTGGCGGGCGGGGGCGGTGCTGCTGGCGTACGCGATGGGCTGGCTGCCCTGGTTCTACTACGCCCTGGCCGACGACCGCACGATGTACCTGTTCTACATGCTCCCGGTCGTGCCGTTCATGGTGCTGGCGGTGGTGCTGATGGCCGGGCTCGTGCTCGGCCCGGCGGACGCGCCGCCCACGCGCAGGGCCGTCGGGGCGGCGTTCGCGGGCGCGTTCGCGATGATCGTGCTGATCAACTTCTGGTGGTTGCAGCCGGTGCTCACGGCCGAGACGCTCACGCAGACACAGTGGTGGGCTCGGATGTTGATGCGCTCTTGGGTGACCGCCGCCCCCAAGTGACGCCCTTGCGCAGCGTGATGGCCGCCGCGACGCAGGCCAGCGGGACGGCCGGGAGCACGTAGCGGTAGTCGAACTCGGCCGTCGCCGCCGGGGCCAGCAACAGCCCGAACGCCCCCAGCCAGGGCAGCGCCACCGGGCCGCCGAACCTGCGCCAGCGGACGACGATGCCGTACAGGCCGATCAGCATGATTCCGCCGAGCATGATGCCGCGCAGGTAGAAGATCTTCTGGTAGCCGCTCATGATGTCCGCCCACGGGTGGACGATCCTGGTCTCGGGCGGGCCCTGCTCGTAGCTGAACGCGTCGGTGTCGGTGTGGCCGCCCCCGTAGGAGGACCACTTCGGCAGCCGCTTGGGCCGCCCGGTGTCGTCCACCTCGTAATACGGCCTGAACTGGTACATGTTGTACGTCGACTCGTCGGGGAAGCGCGGCCGTCCCCAGTGGAAGGAACGGAAGAAGTCGCGCGCGACCACCTTCAGATAGTCGCCCGGCTGGGACAGGATCGCCCGCGTGGCGAACGCGCTGGCCGCGTCGTTGGTGATGCCGCTGAACTTCTTGTTGATGCCCCACCGGTGGAGCACCTCGCCGGTGCCCGTGCCGTCGCCGTTGCCCTGGCCCCACAGGTACCACTGGGCGTAGTCCTTGCGCTGGTTGACCGGGTCGTTGATGCACAGCAGGAGGAGCTGGACCTCCTTGTACTTGTCGATCTTCATCTTGCCGCAGTCGGCGAAGATCGCGGTACGCATGTAGAGGATCAGCCCGTCGCTGTTGGTCATGGCGAATTTGCCGTAATTTGTGGAAAACCAGCCCATGTAGGTGAGGACGGGAAGCGCGCACGCCGCGACCACCGCCACGATCGACCGCCACCCCGCGCGCTGGACGATCAGATAGAGCACCACGAGCCCGAGGATCGGCATGCCGATCGAACGGGTCAGCCAGGTCATCGCGAGCAGCAGCCCGACCACGATCCCGGCCCGCCACGACAGCCGCCGCTTCCACAGCACCAGCGTCACCACGCCCACGACCAGCAGCGTGAACAGGGTGTCGGACATGACCATCTGCTCAAGCTGGATCTGGTAGGCGTCGAACAGCACCGGCGCCGCCGCCAGCGTGGCCGCCCACTTGGGCAGCGCGAACTTGCAGCGCAGCAGGGCGTAGATGAGCGCGGCCGCGGCCAGGCCCATCAGGTGTTGCGTGAAGATGGCGAGCGTGAAGCTGTGGAACGGCTTGAGCAGCATCAGCCAGAAGCTGTAGCCGTCGGGCCTGATCGGATGGGGCCTGGGGTGCAGCGCCACGTTGACGTACTCGTAGGAGTCGTTGAACCACATGGCCGGGCCGTAGCCGAGCATGGTGATCAGCCGCAGCACGGCACCGACGCCGAAGGCCACGGCGAACACGCGATGACGGCGCACGAGGGACAGCACGCGAGCTGCCCGGCCAGGAGCGGAGTGGTCCACAGGGGTAATCTCCGCGACGCTCACCATGCTGTAAAGAATGCCAGTCGTTTTTAGGTCTTGACCCGAGCACGCCGGGCACAGGGCATGATGGTTCACTGGAAGAGCCTTATTACTGAAGGGTTGAGACGTGGAACTGACGGTGGTCATGCCCTGCCTCAACGAGGCGGAGACCGTGGAAGTCTGTGTGCGCAAGGCATTGGCGTGCATGGAGGAGCACGGAATCGAAGGGGAAGTCCTGATCGCCGACAACGGCAGCACGGACGGCTCGCAGCAGCTCGCTCGTGATGCCGGGGCCCGTGTCGTCCACGTCGACGAGAAGGGCTACGGCAACGCCCTCATGGGCGGCATCCGCGCCGCCCGCGGCAAGTACGTGATCATGGGCGACGCCGACGACTCCTACGACTTCACCTCGTTGCTCCCGTTCGTCGAGCAGCTTCGCGACGGCGCCGACCTCGTGATGGGCAACCGTTTCAAGGGCGGCATCGCCCCGGGCGCCATGCCCCCGCTCCACCGCTACCTGGGCAACCCGGTGCTGTCGTTCGTCGGCCGGCTGTTCTTCCCGTCCGCCATCGGCGACTTCCACTGCGGTCTGCGCGGCTTCCGCCGTGACTCGATCCTGCGCCTCCACCTCCAGACCGGCGGCATGGAGTTCGCCTCGGAGATGGTCGTCCGCTCCACGCTCTCCGGTCTCGACGTGCGCGAGGTGCCCACCACGCTCTCGCCCGACGGCCGTTCGCGCCCGCCGCACCTGCGCTCCTGGCGCGACGGCTGGCGTCACCTGCGCTTCCTGCTGCTGTACAGCCCCAAGTGGCTGTTCTTCTACCCCGGCGTGTTCCTGATGGCCCTCGGCCTGGTCGCGGGCACGGCGCTGACGTTCGGGCCGGTGGAGATCGGCGAGCTGGCCTTCGACGTCGACACCCTGGTCGGGTCCTCGGCGCTGGTCGTGATCGGCTTCCAGGCGGCGTTGTTCGCGCTGTTCACGAAGGTCTACGCGGCCGAGGAGGGCTTCCTGCCCGAGTCGCCGCGGATCCGGAAGATCATCGACATCGTGACGCTGGAGAAGGGCCTCGTGGTCGGCGGCCTGCTGGCGCTGGCCGGTCTGGTCGGCCTGGTGATGTCGCTGGTCCACTGGCAGGTGCGCAGCTTCGGCGCGCTCGACCCGCGCGAGTCGCTGCGCATGGTCGTCCCGGCCGCCACGGCGCTCGTCATGAGCTTCCAGACGATCTTCGCCTCGCTGTTCATCAGCATCCTGGGCATCCGCCGTACCAAGGAGAGCTCGATCGACGTGGCCGCCAAGGCCGCGGAGGAGGCCGCCGAGGCGGTCTCCCTGGAGGAGTCCAAGCGTTAGGGGCCTCCGCGTCCCGGTGAGAGCCGGCGCCGGCCACGTGCCGGCGCCGGCTCTCGCCTTTTGCGCGGGGGTTGGGGGTTTGGACGAGGAGCAGGGCCGCGACCCGTAGGCTTAGGACATGTCCCAGCACATCTTGACCGCCGTCGCGTGGCCGTACGCTAACGGCCCCCGCCACATCGGGCACGTATCGGGTTTCGGCGTGCCGTCCGACGTCTTCAGCCGCTACCAGCGGATGGCGGGCAACAAGGTGCTGATGGTGTCCGGCACCGACGAGCACGGCACCCCGATCCAGGTGCAGGCCGACAAGGAGGGCGTCAGCGCCCGCGAGCTGGCCGACCGGTACAACCGGGTGATCGCCGAAGACCTGACCGGTCTCGGGCTCTCCTACGACCTGTTCACCCGGACCACGACGAAGAACCACTACGCCGTCACGCAGCAGATCTTCAAGGGTCTCTACGACAACGGCTACATCTTCCCCAAGACCACGATGGGCGCGATCTCACCCTCGACCGGCCGTACCCTGCCCGACCGCTACATCGAGGGCACCTGCCCCATCTGCGGCTACGACGGCGCGCGCGGCGACCAGTGCGACAACTGCGGCAACCAGCTCGACCCGATCGAGCTCATCAACCCCAAGAGCCGCATCAACGGCGAGACCCCCGTCTTCGTCGAGACCGAGCACTTCATGCTCGACCTGCCGGCCTTCGCCGAGGTCCTGGGCTCCTACCTGCAGTCCAAGCAGGGCGAGTGGCGGCCCAACGTGCTGAAGTTCGCGCTCAACCTGCTGGGTGACCTCCAGCCCCGCGCGATCAGCCGCGACCTCGACTGGGGGGTGCCGATCCCGCTGGAGGGGTGGCGCGACCAGTCCAACAAGCGCCTCTACGTGTGGTTCGACGCGGTCATCGGCTACCTGTCGGCCTCCATCGAGTGGGCCAGGCGCTCCGGCGACCCCGACGCCTGGCGCCAGTGGTGGCAGAACCCCGACGCCCGCGGCTACTACTTCATGGGCAAGGACAACATCGTCTTCCACGCCGAGATCTGGCCGGCGATGTTGTTCGGCTACAGCGGCATCGGCGCGCGCGGCGGCTCGCCCGGCGAGCTGGGCGCGCTCGACGTGCCGTCCGAGGTGGTCTCCAGCGAGTTCCTGACGATGGAGGGCAAGAAGTTCTCCTCCTCCAGGCAAGTAGTAATTTACGTACGCGACTTCCTGGCGCGTTACGACGCCGACGCCCTGCGCTACTACATCGCCGTGGCCGGCCCCGAGAACCAGGACACCGACTTCACCTGGCAGGAGTTCGTCAACCGCAACAACGGCGAGCTCGTCGCCGCCTGGGGCAACCTGGTCAACCGGTCGATCTCGATGGCGTCGAAGAACTTCGGCGTCGTGCCCGAGGCCGGCGACCTGACCGACGCCGACCGGGCCATGCTGGAGCGCTCGCGCAACGCGTTCGCCCCCGTGGGCGCGGAGCTGGGCAGGTCGCGGTTCAAGAACGCGATCACCGAGGCGTTCGACGTCGTCCGCGAGGCCAACAAGTACCTGGCCGAGCAGGAGCCCTGGAAGCTCAAGGACGACACCGAGCGGCAGAAGTCGATCCTGCACGTCGCGCTCCAGGTCGTCGACGACGCCAAGACGATGCTCACGCCGTTCCTGCCGGGCTCGTCCAACAAGGTCTTCGCGATGCTCGGCGGCGAGGGCGTCTGGTCGGGCATGCCGGAGATCCGCGAGGTCGACGAGGACGGCGGCGCCCCCTACCCCGTCATCACCGGCGAGTACGACGGCGCGGCGCGCTGGGAGCACCGGCCGATCAAGCCGGGCACCCCGCTCGCGCCGCCCGTGCCGCTGTTCAAGAAGCTCGACCAGAAGGTCGTCGAAGAGGAGCTTGGCCGGCTGGCCGACTGAGGCCGTAGTCCTTGAGCGTGATGGCGGAGGCCGTCTTCCTGACGGACTTCGCCATCATGCCCTTCCATGGCAGATACGGCATGATCTTGTAGTTCTGGTTCATGAACCAGGCCATCAGCCGGCTCTCCGGAACCATGAACTTGCTGACGCCCACGGCCGACTTCTGGCAGCCGGTCGCGTAGCCGCGCACCTCCTGCTCGTACCGGGCGAACGCGGCGCGGTGATCGCCGCCCGCCGCGGCCAGCTCGCCGGCCAGCACATAGGCGCCGACGAGCGCGAGGCCGGTGCCCATGCCCGACAGCGGCGACGGGCAGCAGGCGGCGTCGCCGATCAGCACCACCCGGCCGCGCGACCACGAGTCCAGGTGCACCTGGCTGGTCGAGTCGAAGTAGAAGTCGTCGGCCTCCCACATCTTGCGCAACAGCGTGGGCGTCTCCCAGCCGACCCCTCGGTACGCCTCGGCCAGCAGCTCCTTCTGCCGGGTCACGTCCCGGCGGTCGTGCTCCAGCGGCTGGGAGCCGAAGTAGAACATCGCCTTGGCCTCGGTGTTGTTCCTGGCGCTGTAGAGGCCGACCGTCTTGCCGGGCGTGCTGTAGAGCAGGCCGGTGTGGTCGAGGTCCAGGTAGTTGTCGAGCGTGAACACCGCGCAGTAGAGCCCGAGGTGGCTGGTGACGGCCGCCTCCGGCGCGTCGAAGGCGAGCGAGCGCACGTTGGAGTGCAGGCCGTCCGCGCCCACCACGAGGTCGAACCGGCGCGCCGCGCCCCGCTCGAACGTCACCGTCACCCCGTCCGCGTCCTGGGCCAGGGAGGTGATGGAGTCGCCGAAGACGTACTCGGTGCGGTCCTTGGTGGCGTCGTAGAGGATGCGGGCCAGGTCGCCGCGGAGGATCTCGACGTCGCCGGAGAACAGGTCGCCGGGCACGGAGGCGAGCTTCCTGCCGGACTCGTTGACGTACGACATGTCGCCCATGTGGGTCTGGAGGCGTTCGACGTCGGCGAGGATGCCGAGCGCCCGCAGCACGGCCATGTGCGCCTCGCCGCGGAAGTCGACGGAGTAGCCGCCCTCACGCAGGGCGGGGGCGCGTTCGACGACGGTGACGCGGTGGCCGGAGCGGGTGAGGAGGAGGGCCAGGGCGGGGCCGGCGACGCTCGCGCCGGAGATCAGGATGTCCATGCCCCAGAGCCTGCCGGGGCCCGCTCACCGCCCCCTCACCCCACGCTCACCGCCTCGCCCGGCCGCGCTCACCGGAGGGCGGTCGGGGGTTCGAGCGGCGGGAAGTCGTCGATCGAGCGCAGGGGCGAGGCGTCGACCACCTCCGCCGGGACGCCGGCCAGCATCAGGGCCTCACGGTGCGAGAGCCGCGCGCCCGCGCGCCGCGCCCCCGCGTACGCCTGCTCGCCCAGCGCCTCGCGCAGCCGCCGCGACAGCCCGGCGACGTCGTCGTCCTCGGGCAGGTCGATGCCGCGGATCGCGATGGCGGCCCCGAGCAGCGTGGCCGCCGCCGCCGGGTCGTCGTCGCAGGCCAGCGCCGCCAGCGCCTCGATCGCCCTGACGCTCTCCGACAGCGCGCCCGACGTGACCGTGCTCTCCACCGCCCGCAGGTAGGAGGCCCGCGCCCCGGCCGCGTCCCCCTCGGCCGCGGCCAGCCGTCCGAGCCCGACGAGCAGCCTGGCCATGTTCCCGGACGTCTTCACCCAGATCGGGTCGGATCGCCGCAAGGCGTCCTCGTAGAGCTCGCGGGCCCGTGCCAGGTCGCCCTCGCGTACCGCCACGTCGCCCAGGCCGCGCAGGGCCGCGGGCAGGATCGTGCCGCCCGTACGCCCGGCCAGCTCGGCCGCGCGCTCGTAGTCGGCCCGCGCGCCGTCCAGGTCGTGCCGGATGCGGTAGTCGCCCCGGTTGCAGTAGTGGTCGGCCAGGTCCTCCTCCGCGCCGAGCTGCTCGGCCAGCGCGATGGCCTCCTCGGTGCGGGCCAGGGCGGTGGCCTCGTCGCCGGTCGTACTGGCCAGCCAGGCCAGCGCGTCGAGCGTCATCGCCGAGCCCCAGCGCTCGCCGAGCCCGCGGAAGCCCTGGAGCGCCCTCTCCAGGTCCTCCTCGGCGGCGGCGAACTCGCCCGCGGCCATCCGCGGATAGGCCCAGATCAGCCGGGTGGCGGCCCGCTCCCACGCGTCGGTACCGCGCTCGCCGCGCCTGATCAGCGCGATCGTGGCGCCGGGCTCGACCGCCGCCGAGGTGACCATCGGCCACAGGCACGTGACGATCGGGTTGCGCAGGCCGTCCGCCGTGATCATCGTCTCGGCGGCGCCCTTGTGGCGCTCCCACAGCTCGCGCCGCTCGCTCGCCGCGGTGAGCAGGGTCAGCAGGTACGCGTCCCCCAGGGCGGGGTCGGGCCGCGGACCGGCCGCCTCCAGCAGGGCCGCCGCCGCCTTGGCCGGCACCGCGCGCATGCCGCGCATCCACAGCGAGAACGTCTGCGCGGCCAGCAGCCGCATCCCGAGCGCCACCTCGCCCTGCTCCACCGTCCAGCGCAGCGCCGCCTGGAGGTTGTCGTGGTCGGCCGCGAACCGGGCCAGCCACGGCAGCTGCTCGGCGCCCCGCAGCCGGGGGTCGCCCTCCTCGGCCAGCGCGAGGAAGTACGCGGCGTGCGCCCGCCGGTAGCGCGCGGCCTCCTCGCCGAGCCGGTCGGCGCAGAACGCCCGGATCGTCTCCAGCATGCGGTAGCGGCCGCCCGCCACCTCCAGGAGCGACTTGTCGGCCAGCGAGTCGAGCAGGTGCTCGGGAAGGCCGCAGACGGCCGCGGCGGCAGTCGCGGTGGCCCCGCCGGAGAAGACGGTCAGGCGCATGGCCATGGCCTGCTCGGGCTCGGTGAGCAACTCCCAGCTCCACGCGACGACCGCGCGCAACGTCTGGTGCCGGGCGTCGGCGGTACGGCTGCCGCGCAGGCTGAACCGGCCCTGACCAGCGAGGCGTTCGGCCAGTTCATCGGCCTCGTGCGTACGCATGCGGGCGGCCGCCAGCTCGATGGCCAGCGGGAGGCCGTCGAGCGCGGCGCAGATGCGTTCGACCGGCTCACCAGGGGCGAAACCGGGGCGTACGGCCTTGGCCCGGTCGGTGAAGAGGGTATGGGCGTCGGAGGGGGCGAGGGGGCGTACCGGCCACAGGTGTTCGGGGGTGATCGCGAGCGGCTCGCGGCTCGTGGCCAGCACGCGCAACGCCGGGCACGCGGACAGCAGCCGCTCGGCCAGGGCCGCGGCCTCGCCCACGACGTGCTCGCAGTTGTCCAGCACCAGCAGGACCGGGCGGTCGGCGAGCACCGCCACCAGACGGGCCTGCGGATCCGGCTCCCCGGACGCGCCCAGCGTCGCGGCCCCCAGCAGCGCGCCGTCGCGCACGCCGAGCGCGGCGAGGACCGCTCGCGCGAGGTCGGCCCCCGGGCTGATCGGGGCCAGCTCGACCAGGACGGCGTCGTGGTGGCCCCTGGCGATCTCGACCGCGAGCCGGCTCTTGCCCGCGCCGCCGGGGCCGAGCAGCGTGACCAGCCGGGCGGCGGACAGCAGCGCCGCGACCTCGGCCAGATCGCCGTCGCGGCCGACGAAGCTCGTGAGCCGCCCCGGCAACGGCTCCGCCGCCACGGCCTTCGCCGACGGCTCCGGGGGTGATTCGGGGAGCGGGGGCAGGTCTCCGCGGAGGAGGGACTGGTGGAGGGCGGCGAGCTCGGGGGAGGGATCGGCGCCCAGTTCCTCGGCCAGCAGCCGCCGCGTCTCCTCGTAGACCATCAGCGCCTCGGCCTGCCTGCCGTCGGCGCGCAACGCCCGCATGAGCTGGCCGCGCAGCCGTTCGCGCAGCGGGTGGCGCTCGACCAGCTCGCCCAGCTCGGGGACGACGCCCCGGTGGCCCCCGCACCGCAGGTCGGCCTCGATCCGGTCCTCCAGCGCGGCCAGGCGGCGCTCCTCCAGCCGCGCGCCGTGCACGGGGTCGAGGTCGGCGAACGCGGGCCCCCGCCACAGGGCCAGCGCCTCCCGCAACAGCCCCCTGGCCAGCACCGGATCGCTCCGGACGCCTTCCGCCCGGCCCGTCCCCCGCGCCGCGCCGGCGGCCTGGTGACCGAGGAGGGCGGCGCGACCGGAGTCGGCGAGGCGGAGGAAACGACCGGCGTCGATGTCCTCGGGGTCCGCGGCCAGCCGGTAGCCGGCGGCGGTCAGCTCGACCGGAATTCCGTCGCCGCGCAGCCGGGAGACCTGGGAGTGCAGGGCGTGCTGGGCGTTCTTGGGCGAGCGGTCGCCGTACAGGAGGTCGACGAGGCGGTCCTGGCTGACGATCTCGCCCGGACGGACGAGCAGCAACGCCAGCAGCGCGCGCCTGGCCGGACCACCCAGGGGTACGTCGACGCCAGCCGCGTCCCATGCCCGGGTGCTGCCGAGAATGCCGAAGCGCATGGAGGCTACTTTAGATCCGTGAGCAAGATTCCCGCCGCGCCCGAGCCGCTTTCCGCACCGGTGTTCGACAGCCACTGCCACCTGGACATCATGGTGGGCAACCGGCAGGCGTCCTCGGGCGACCCGGTGGCCCAGGCCGCCCAGGCGGCGTCGGCCACCGTGCGGAGCATCCTGCGCGACGCGCGCGAGGTCGGCGTGACCAGGCTCGTCACCATCGGGTACGACCTGCCCTCCTCGCGGTGGAACGCCGAGGTGGCGGCCGAGCAGGAAGGCGTGTACGCCGGGGTCGCCATCCACCCCAACGAGGCCCACGAGGCGACCCCCGAGGTGCTGGCCGAGATCGAGTCGCTCGCTCGGCAGGCCGACGTCCGCGCGGTGGGGGAGACCGGCCTCGACTACTTCCGCGACTGGGCGGCCAAGGACGACCAGCACGCGAGCTTCCGCGCCCACATCGAGATCGCCAAGCGCACCGGCAAGGCCCTGGTCATCCACGACCGCGACGCGCACGACGACGTCCTGAAGGTGCTGGCCGAGCAGGGCGCGCCGGACAAGGTGGTGTTCCACAGCTACTCGGGCGACGCCGAAATGGCGAAAAAGTGCGCCGAAGCTGGATATTTCATGTCCTTCTCCGGGCCCGTCACCTACAAGAACGCGGGCTACCTGCGTGAGGCCGCCGCCGTCGCCCCCATGGAGCTCATGCTCGTCGAGACCGACGCCCCCTACCTGCCGCCGGTCCCGTACCGGGGCAAGCCCAACGCCCCCTACCTCATCCCGCTCACCCTGCGCTGCCTCGCCGAGGTCAAGGGTGTCCAGCCGGACGAGTTGTGCGAGGCGATCAGCACGAACGGAGTCACGGTCTTCGGCGAGTGGTGACCATCTTTGCGTGAAGCGGTGGAGGCGGGCGCGCCGCCGCCGCTAACGTTCGGGCGGTCCCAGGCCGTATCCGGAGGTGGTTCGTGCGAGGCAGGAGGCGTGCGCCGCGTCCGCGGATCCCCTGGCGTTCTCCGTGGACGCCGGTGGTGTGCGTCGTCGGTACGCTGGCCGCCGGCCTGCTGGTCGCGGTCTCGTACCTGGTCAAGGACGTCGTCGTGGTCGTCGACGGCACGCCGGTCGCCGTCCGCGGCTTCGCCGGGCAGGTGGCGGACGTGCTCGCCGACGCGGGCGTGACCGTGGGGCTGGGCGACGTCGTGCGTCCCGACCTGAGCGCCGACCTCGCCGACGGCTCCACCATCGAGGTACGCCACGCCCGCCCGATCACGCTGACCCTCGACGGCCGCACCACGACCCACCTGGTCACCGCCACGAACGTCCGGGACGCCCTGGCCGAGCTCGACGTCGAGGCGGCGGCCGGCAGCCTGTCCGCGCCGCCCGGCCGCCCGGTGCCGCTGTCGGGCATGTCGCTCACGGCGTTCACCGAGCGCAGGGTCTACGTGGTCACGGGCACCACCCGGCTCGCCGCGCGCACCACCGCGCGCACCGTGCGGCAGGTGCTCCGGCAGGAGCGCGTCGTCGTCCGGCACGGGTCCATGGTGCGACCGCCGCTCGGCAGCTTCCCCAAGGACGGGACGGTCATCACGGTCATGCCGCCGCGAGCCGTACGGGTCCCCTGGGAGGTGACCAGGCTCGACTGGCAGGCGCTGGCCAACTGCGTGGCGCGCGGCGACCCCCTGGCGTACAACCCCGACGGTCCCTACTACGGGATGTACCAGTTCAGCCTGCCCATGTGGCAGGCGGTCGGCGGGGTGGGGCTGCCGAGCGCCTGGCCGGAGGAGGAGCAGACCTACCGGGCGCAGCTTCTCTACCAGCGGGTCGGCGGACGGTGGCAGACCCAGTGGCCGAACTGCGGCGATCACCTGTTCAGCTGACGCGCTTGGAGGGGGCCGCTCACCCCGCCAGTGAGGTTCCGAAGTCGGTGCCCTTGGGCGGTTGCAGCGACTGGAGGTCGTCGGCGTTGCGCGGCGCCACCGCGACCTTCCCGTACGGCGGGCCGTCCGGCTGGCCCACGAAGAGCTTGTTGCCGCTGAACGTCACCGACCAGCCGAACAGCCCCTCCGCCCCCGGAAGCTTCCGGTCGTCGGCCGGGTTCCGCCACGAGAACACCTGGACGCCGCCTCCGTAGGGCGCTCCGACGGCCAGCCTCCCGTCGGAGGAGGCGGCCATCGAGAAGCCGAACGCCTGCCTGCCGCCCTGTTTCACCATCCTCGTCTGTTTCTTCGCCGGGTCGAGGAACTGCACGTAACCGGGGCCCGGGGCGCTGATCGCGTACCCGTGGCCCTCGGCGTAGGCGACCGCGTAGCCGTACCGGTCGCCGGAGGTCTTGGTGGGGGAGTCCAGTTTCAGGCTCGCGATCCGGGGAGCCAGCACGTCGTCGATGAAGACCGCCGAGCCTGAGTCGATCTTGCCGGACTGGACCTGCCGTCCCGCGCCGTCGTCGTTCTCGTACGGGACGCCCACGACCAGTCCGTTCTTCGGGCCGATCGCCAGTGACCAGCCGAACTGGTCGCCGACCTCGCTGTTGCCGCGCACGTCCACGGTCTCCTGGCTGATCCGGCGCAGCGCGCCCGTGCCCTGGCGTACGTAGACCGCGCCGGCGTCCTGGATCTGGCCGTCGTCCTCGTAGGGTGCGCCGATCACCATCAGGTTCCCCCTGGCCGCCAATGACCAGCCGAAGTGCGCGGACCGTTGCGGCTGCGGGGCGGTCAGGCGTTGCGGGGGCGCCGCCTTGCCGCCGTAGACGACGTAGACGCTGCCCGCGTCCTGCTCGCCGTCCACGTCCGCGAAGGGGGCGCCGATCAGGAGGTCGGCGCAGGCGTCGCCGTTGACGTCGGCCAGCCGTACGGACCAGCCTAGCCCGTCCCCCTTGACCGGCCCCGGCACGGCCACAGGGGTCACCTTGTCGCCCGACAGCAGGTGGACCGACCCCTTCTGGCCGTCGCCGAACGGGTCGCCCACGGCCACGTCGTCCGCGCCGTCACCGTCGACGTCGGCGGCTCCCGCGCACGCCACCGCCTGCGCGGAAGCCCGCACCGGGAGCGGGACGCCTGCGAGCACGACGGCCATCACCACGGCCGTCCTGACGGGTCCGGTGAGATTCACAGGGCGACCTCGATCTGTCGGCCGTTCTCCAGCATGGTCGCGGTCATCTTCGCGGGCCTGCGATAGGGCGCCAGGTCGAACACGAAGGCGCCGTCCACCCGCTCGCCCGGCTGGATGGCCGCGGGCAGCGCGACCTGGGCGGGGACGTGCTCGCCGCCCTTGTCGTCGACCATGGTGACGACGGGACGGCCGAGCGGACGGCGTTCGCCGCCTGGATTGATCATGGTCCAGTGGACCACGCAGAGCTGCCCCTTCGTGGTGGTTCGTCCCTCGAACTCCTTCAGCCCGCACGTCGGTGCCTCCGGCACCACCGCGACCGGGTCGTCGAAGTTCCCGCCCAGGGCGAACCTGCGGCCCACGTCGCCCGTACGCGGGTTCGTCACGGTTCTGGAGGGGCTGTTGGAGGTGGCCACGCCGGGGGAGTCGCGGCTGGAGTTCACGATCAGGACCGTGACGGTGACCACGATCGCCAGGACGGCCGCCGCGGCGGCGATCAGCCAGCGGGTGCCCTTCGTGCGAGTGCCGCCCAGGGTGTCGGGTTCGTCGGGCGGATATGTCAGAACACCCGGATCCGTACCCGCACCCGTCCGGGGTTCGGCGCGGGTCCGGGACTCTGTGCTCGTTCGGGGATCGGCGCGGGTCCGGGGTTCGGTGTCCGACCGAGGTTCGGCCCGGGTGTGGGGCTCGGTGCCAGGCCGGGGACGGGCCTGTTGCTCGCCCGAGGTCCCCTGCCTGCGCGCCAGCAGGCGGGCCTGCTCCAACTGGCGCTCGTGCTCCTGGCGGCGAGCCTGCGCCTGGGCCTCCCAGCGGGCCAGCTCGTCGCGGGCGGCCTGCTCCTCGCGCCGCGCCAGCTCGTCCAGGGACGCCTGCCCCCCAGGTAACCCGGCCCCCGGAGCGCTCCGGGGGGTGGGCGCCGCGTCCGCACCGAACGCCCCCGGCACCTTGGGCCGCCCTGCCCTCTCTCCGCCCCCCGCCCCTGACGGCGCTCCCGACCCCGCCCCAGAACCCGGCCGCGTCCCCGTCCCAGAACCGGAGCCGGAACCCGACCGCGGCCCGGCCCCAGGGGCGGGGCTTCGGGCGCCTGTCGCGTCGCTCGGCGGCGGGGTCGTGAACGTGGCCGTGACATCCGGCTCGTCCACGACGTTCCGCGGCGGCTCCCAGTCGGTCAGCATCTCGGTGGCGACCAGCGTGGGTGGATTGTCGGCGATCGCCGGCGTGCTCCCGCCCACCAGCGCTATCAGCAGCTCCTGAGCCGTGGGCCGCTGCGCGGGATCCATGGCGGTGGCCCGGCGTACCAGCTCGTTGAGCGGCGCGGGAAGCGCGCCGAGATCGGGCGGCGTGTTCAGGACGCGGGTCGCCATCGTGATGGGATCGCCCCGCCCGAACGGATGCCGCCCGTTCCCCGAGTACGCCACCAGGCACCCCCAGGCGAAAATGTCGGCCGCCGGGGACACGAGCTCGCCGCGCACCTGCTCAGGAGCCCACCACCCGGGGCTGCCGAGCAGTTCGCCGGAGAGCGTGAACCCGGTCTCCCTGTCCAGGGCCCTGGCGATCCCGAAGTCGATCACCCGCGGCCCGGACAGCGACAGGATGACGTTGGCGGGCTTCAGATCCCGGTGCACGAGCCCGGCCACATGGATCGCCGCCAGCGCCGCCGCGACCCCCAGCGCCACGCCGTGCAGCGGCCCGGGGTCGAGCGCCCCGAAGGTCGTGATCTGGTCGGAAAGGGGCGTGCCCGCGATGTACTCGGTCACCATGTACGGACGCCCGTCCCCGGTGTCGCCGTTGTCGAGCACCTGGGCCGTGCAGAACGACGCCACCCGGCGCGCGTTGTCCACCTCGGCGTGGAAGCGGGCGGCGAACCCCTCCTGATTGGCGAACTCCGCCTTCACCACCTTGACCGCGACGAACCGCCCCGTCGGAGCCCTGGCGAGGAAGACGGTCCCCATGCCGCCTTCGCCGAGCCGTCCGAGCAGCCGGTACGGCCCGATCTCCCGCAGATCGGTGGGACGGAGCGGCGCGGCGCCCGTTGGCTCCATCAGGGACGTCCCTTCCTGTTCCACGCCATCCTCTCCTTAGGTCTCCCCCATCCGCCATCGCAGGTTCTTCGATGCGGGAGACTGGTTGGATGATGAGGCTGTTGGGCCCTGCAGAAATACGTATTTTGGCGAACAAGCTAGATCTGCGCCCCACGAAAAAGCTAGGCCAGAACTTCGTGATCGACGCGGGGACCGTCCGGCGCATCGTCCGCGTGGCCGACCTGTCGGCCGACGACGTGGTCATCGAGGTCGGGCCCGGCCTCGGCTCGCTCACCCTGGCGCTCCTGCCCGAGGCCGCGCACGTGGTGGCCGTCGAGATCGACCCGGTCCTGGCCACCCAACTGCCCCTCACCGTCGCCGACCGCGGCCCGTCCGACCGGCTGACGGTGGTCAACGCCGACGCCATGCGGATCACCCTCGACGACCTCGCCGGTCACACCCCCACGGCCCTGGTGGCCAACCTGCCGTACAACGTGGCCGTCCCCGTGGTGCTCCACCTCCTGGAGAGGCTGCCCTCGCTGCGCAAGGGCCTGGTCATGGTGCAACTGGAGGTCGCCGACCGCCTCGCCGCCGGTCCCGGCTCCAAGGTGTACGGCGTCCCGTCGGTCAAGGCCGCCTGGTACGCCGACGTACGCCGTGCCGGCCCCGTCGGCCGTACGGTCTTCTGGCCCGTCCCCAACGTCGATTCCGGCCTGGTCTCCCTGGTCCGCCGCGAGCCTCCCGCCACCACGGCCACCAGGGAAGAGGTGTTCGCCGTCGTGGACGCCGCCTTCGCCCAGCGCCGCAAGACCCTGAGGGCCGCTCTGGCCACCTGGGCCGGCAGCCCGTCCCAGGCCGAAACGGCACTACGAGCCGCCGGCGTGGACCCGTCGGCCCGAGGCGAACAACTCACCATCGAATCCTTCGCCCGAATAGCCGAACAGAAGCCCTGAGCCGAACGTAGGCCCTGAGCCGAACGTAGGCCCTGAGCCGAACGTAAGCCCTGAGCCGAACGTAAGCCTTGGGTCGGGCAGAAGCCCTGACCTCCAGGGTCTTCGCGGTTGTCCACAACCCCGGCCGCGCGACGAGCGCCCGTCCACAGAACGCCGTTCGGCCCCTCCACCCCCCGCTCGCTCGCATGATCCTGGCTCCCGTCCCTCATCACGACGAAGGAGCCACTCATGACCGCTCGCCGCCACGCCGGCCGGTTGTCGATCGTCCTCACCGGCGGCCTGCTGGCCGTCGCAGGCGCCCACCCCACCCTCGCCCGAGCCACACCGGCTCCATGCCTCCGGGCCACCCTCACGATCCCCGCGGCGGGCGCCGGAGCAACCGCCACCACCGGGTGCCCAGCCCCCCACCACCCCAAGAGACCGAAGCCCAGGAAACCCAGGAAGCGCCCGAGGCACAAGGGCGAAGTCGCAGCCGGCGCGGCCCTGACGCAGCTCGGCGTCTCGTTCTCCTGGGGCGGCGGCTCCTCAAGAGGCCCCACCGTAGGAGTGGGCACCGGCGCGAACACGAGAGGCTTCGACTGCAGCGGCCTCACCCTCTACGCCTGGGCCAAGGCCGGAGTGAGGCTGGGCCACTACACCGGCACCCAGTTCCGCCAGGGCCGCAGGGTCCCCCTCGCCGCCAGGCGCAAGGGCGACCTCCTGTTCTTCGGCGGCACCGGCGACCCCACCCACGTAGCGCTCTACCTCGGCGGCGACCTCATGATCCACGCCCCTCGCACAGGCGACGTAGTCCGGAGAACCAACTTCCTGAGCTCCCCCTACTACCGGGCCGCCTACCGAGGAACCGTCCGCCCCGCCTGACACCGAGGTCACCACAACGACCTCACCGAGCGGCCACCCGCCACGCCCGTCACGGCGGGTGGCCCACCACCTCGAACCCCCGCAACGTCCCCCACCAACTCCAGAGCGCCCGGCCACCACCGTCACCGAAGCGAACGGAAGGCGGCGACCCGAGAAGAAGACCGAGGCAGAATAGGCGGCGATGTCACCGTATGAGGGCCTGAACGGCAGAAAGGCTGACGAAGATCACCCTGCGTGGTCCACAGTCGGCCATCTCACACGTCGAATTCCGAGAACCGCATGTCAGCGCACCCCACCCCGATAACATCGAGTGTCCTTGACCCCGGCAAGCGATGAAAGTGGCAGAAGATCGATGAGTTCGGTGACCGTACGTGTGCCCGCGAAGGTCAACGTGCAGCTTTCAGTCGGCCCGCTCCGGGAAGATGGCTACCACGACCTGGTCAATGTCTTCCACGCAGTGTCGATCTTCGATGAGGTGGTCGCGAAGGAGGCCGAGTCGATCACCGTCACGGTCAACGGCAGGTGGTCCGACCAGGTGCCGCTCGACGACGACAACCTCGCCATCCGCGCCGCCCGCGCCCTCGCCAAGCACGCGGGCCGCTCGTACGGCGCCGATCTGATCATCGAGAAGGCCATCCCGGTCGCCGGCGGCATGGCGGGCGGCAGCGCCGACGCGGCGGGCGCCCTCGTGGCGTGCAACGAGCTCTGGGGGCTCGGCCTGCCCTTCGAGGACCTCATGGAGATCGCCGGCGACCTGGGCAGCGACGTGCCGTTCTCGCTGCTCGGCGGCACGGCGGTCGGCACCGGCCGCGGCGAGCAGCTCAGCGAGCTGCCCACGGGCGGCACGTTCCACTGGGTGTTCGCGCTGGCCGACGGCGGTCTCTCCACCGCCAAGGTCTACGCGGAGTGCGACCGCCAGCGCGAGGCCTCCGACGCCCGCGTGCCCTGGCCCGAGCTCGACGCCCCGCTCATCGAGGCCCTCGGCACCGGCGACGCGTACTCCCTGGGCGCCCACCTGAGCAACGACCTCCAGGCCGCCGCCCTGGCCCTGCGCCCCGAGCTCGCCACCACCCTCGACGCCGGACGCCAGCACGGCGCGCTGGGCGCGATCGTCTCCGGCTCCGGCCCCACCTGCGCCTTCCTGGCCATCGACGCCACCCACGCCCGCGACCTGGCCCACAGCCTCACCGCCACCGGCGCCGCCACCACCACGGTCGCCGCCCACGGCCCCGTAACCGGCGCCACCCTGCTGTAACCCCCTGCCCCCGACCCTCTGCCCCGAAGGGCCTGGGGCGGGTCCGTGCGCCCGTGAGGGCATCAGGTCCGGCAATCCCCGGCCCGCAGACGATCAAGGGACGTCCTGGGCGTCGGGAAGCGGTTGGGCGGACCGATACCCTGGACATGTCATGAATCTGGTCAACCTTGAGTCGGTCTCCCACGCCTACGGGCCCAAGCCGCTCCTCAGCGACGTCTCCCTGGGCATCGAGGCCGGGGAGCGCATCGGCGTCGTCGGCCGCAACGGGGGCGGTAAGACGACCCTGATCTCGGTCATCGCCGGTGACGTGCGCCCCGACAGCGGCCGGGTCACCCACACGCGCGGGCTGCGGGTCGGGTTCCTGTCCCAGCAGGACACCCTCGACCCCGAGGCCACCGTGAGCGAGCTCGTCCTGGGGGACAGGGCCGAGCACGAATGGGCCGGCGACCAGCAGGTCCGCGAGATCCTCACGAACCTGATCGGCGACCTCGACCTCGGCGCCAAGGCCACCGCGCTGTCCGGCGGCGAGCGCAGGCGTACTGCGCTGGCCCGCCTGCTCATCGAGGACCACGACCTGGTCATGCTCGACGAGCCCACGAACCATCTCGACATCGAGGCCATCGCCTGGCTCGCCGCCCACCTGGCGGCCCGGAAGAGCGCCCTGCTGGTCGTGACCCACGACCGCTGGTTCCTCGACGCCGTCTCCACCCGCACGTGGGAGGTGGTCGACGGCCGGGTCGAGCGCTACGAGGGCGGTTACGCCGCGTACGTGCTGGCCAAGGCCGAGCGGGCGCGCATCGCCCAGGCCGCCGAGGAACGCCGCCAGAACCTCATGCGCAAGGAGATCGCCTGGCTGCGCCGCGGTCCGCCCGCCCGCACGTCCAAGCCGAAGTTCCGGATCGACGCCGCGCAGGCTCTGATCGCGAACGAGCCGCCGGCGCGGGAGACCGTCGAGCTGATGCGGTTCGCCGCGGCCCGGCTCGGCAAGACCGTCTACGACCTCGATGACGTCACCCTGCACGCGGGCGGCCCCGGCGCGGGGCCGCTGGTGCTCGACCACTGCACGTGGCAGTTCGGGCCGGGCGACCGGATCGGGCTGATCGGCGTCAACGGGTCGGGCAAGTCGTCGGTGCTGCGGTTGCTCGCCGACGGCGTCCAGCCCGACTCGGGCCGGTTGATCCGGGGCAAGACCGTGCGTCTGGCGCACCTGTCCCAGGAGCTGACCGAGCTCGATCCGTCGCGGCGGGTGCTGGAGTCGGTGGAGGAGATCCGCAAGTACCTCCAGCTCGGCAAGCGGGAGTGGACGGCGTCCCAGCTGCTGGAGCGCCTGGGGTTCAAGGGCGACGCGCAGTGGAAGGTCATCGGCGATCTGTCCGGCGGCGAGCGGCGGCGGCTGCAGCTGCTGCGGCTGCTGATGGACGACCCCAACGTGCTGCTCCTCGACGAGCCCACCAACGACCTCGACATCGAGACGCTCAACGAGCTCGAAGACCTGCTGGACGGCTGGCCGGGCACGCTGATCCTGGTCAGCCACGACCGCTACTTCCTGGAGCGGGTGACCGACCGGTGCGTGGCGCTGCTGGGTGACGGCAAGCTCGCGCTGCTGCCGGGCGGGGTCGACGAATACCTCGAACGCCGCAGCGCCGGCACGGCCGTGACCGCCCGCCTCGGCAGCACCCCTGCCCCGGCGTCCGGCGCTGCGGCTCCTGCCGCGGCTGCCTCCGGCGCCCAGCCGGAGACCGGGCTGTCGGCCAAGGAGGAACGCGAGCTCCGCAAGGAACTCAACCGCCTGGAACGCCAGCTCGACAAGCTCGGCGACCAGGAGGCCCGCCTCCACGCCGCCATGGCCGAGGCCGCCAGCGACTACGCCAAGCTGGGCTCCCTCGATGCCCAGCTACGTGACGTCCTGGCCCAGAAGGACACCGTCGAGGCGGAATGGCTTGAAGTGGCCGACCGCCTCGGCGACTGACCTCACCTCAGCCCAGGCGGCACCCCGAGAAGTGCGGTCACTGGGGGGAGTCGAAGGGGGCGAGGAGGAGGCGCAGGAGGGCGGCCAGGGAGCGCTGGTCGGCGGGCTGGAGGCCGGAGAGCAGGTCGCGCTCACGGCGGAGCAGGCCGGCGAACGCCGCGTCCACCTGGGCCACCCCTGTCTCCGTCAGCGACACCAGCACGCCGCGCCGATCCTCGGGGTCGGGCCGCCGCCGTACCAGCCCGGCCTGGGCGAGCCGGTCGATGCGGTTGGTCATCGTCCCGGACGTGACCAGTGTGGCCCGTAGCAGGGCCCCGGGGCTCAGCTCGTACGGCTTCCCGGCCCGCCGCAAAGCGGTGAGCACGTCGAACTCCCACGGCTCCAGATCATGTTCGGCGAACGCCGCCCGCCTGGCGCGGTCGAGATGTTTGGCCAGCCGTGACACCCTGGAGAGGACCTGGAGGGGCTCGACGTCGAGGTCGGGCCGCTCGATCCGCCATGCCGCGACCAGCCGGTCGACCTCGTCATCCTGTGGCGTCATGACACAGAGTCTACTGTCTTGACATCGAGATATCTCTCTCGATATCAATTATCTCTATGTCAAGAGATATCTGGGACCCGGTGACCTACGCCGTCTACGCCGACGAGCGGTCGCGGCCGTTCATCGAGCTGATATCCAGAGTCGGTGCGGTGGCTCCCGATTATGTCGTGGACGCGGGCTGCGGCAGCGGCGAACTGACCGTGATGCTCGCCGAACGCTGGCCGGGGGCCACCGTCGAAGGCTTCGACGCCTCGCCCGCGATGATCGCGAAGGCCCGCAAACTCGACACCCCGGTGCACTTCGCCGTGGCCGACGTCGAAACCTGGCACCCCGACCGTCCCATGGACGTGATCGTCTCCAACGCTGTCCTGCAATGGGTGCCCTCCCACCACGACGTGCTCGAACACTGGCTGGAGGAGCTGGCCCCCGGCGGCTGGCTGGCCTTCCAGGTGCCCGGCAACTTCGACGCCCCGAGCCACGTCGCCATCCGCGAGCTGTGCGCCTCCCGCGCCTGGGCCGACCGGCTCAGTGATCTCAACAGAAGCAACCCGGTGGACGACCCGGTCCGGTATCTCGACTTCCTCAACGACGGCGGCTGCCAGGTGGACGCCTGGGAGACGACGTACGTGCACCTGCTCCAGGGCGAGAACCCGGTGCTCGACTGGGTCTCCGGCACGGCCCTGCGCCCGATCTTCGACCGGCTCGGCCCGGAGGAGCAGCGGCAGTTCAAGGCCGACCTCGCCGGGCCGCTCGCCGAGGCCTACCCGGCCAGGAGCTACGGCACCCCCTTCCCCTTCCGACGGATCTTCGTGGTGGCCCAGAAATGACGATCAAAGCCCTGCACCATGTCCAGCTCGCCGCGCCCCGAGGCAGCGAGCCCGAACTCCGCGCCTTCTACGAGGGCGTGCTCGGGCTGCGCGAGGTCCCCAAGCCCCCGGAGCTGGCCAGACGCGGCGGCGCCTGGTTCCGCGGCGACGGTGTGGAGATCCACGTCGGCATCGAGGACGACTTCAGGCCCGCGCGCAAGGCCCACCCGGCCTTCCTGGTCGAGGACCTCGACGCGTACGCCGCGAAGATCCCCGACGCCGTGCCCGACGACCTGTTCCCCGGCTACCGCCGGATCTACGTCACGGACCCGGTGGGCAACCGCATCGAGCTCCTGCAAGCCGTGTGATGTTCACCTCCAGGTGGCATCATGGGCCGAAATCGGACACTTGTGAGGTGCAGTGGGCATCGAGATCGAGGACAAGTTCGACGTTCCATCCGACTACACGATCCCGGACCTGAGCGGCCTGGCCCAGGTCACGGGCCCGCGCAGCCATCAGCTCGTGGCGCTCTACTACGACACGCCCGATCTGCGGCTGGCCGCGCGGGGCGTCACGCTCAGACGCAGGCGCGGCGGCGACGACGCGGGCTGGCACCTGAAGCTGCCCAAGGCCAAGGGCGTGCGCCAGGAGATCACGTGCCCGCTCACCCGCAGCACCAAGATCGTGCCGCCGGAGCTGGCCGAACTCGTCCGGGCCTATGCCAGGGGGGCGGAGCTTCAGGTCGTCGCGGAGCTTGACACCCGTCGCAGCGTCACCCTGCTGCACGACGGCGGTACCGGTCTGGTCGAGATCGCCGACGACCGGGTGAAGGGCACCGTCCACCGGGACGGCAAGGTGCTGCGGTGGCGTGAGGTCGAGGCCGAGCTCATGGCCGAGGACCGGCGGGACCTGCTGGCCAAGGTCGGCAAGCGGCTGCGCAAGGCGGGGGCGAGCCCGGCCGGGAGCGCCAGCAAGCTCGCCCGGCTCCTCGACCCCACCCCGCCCGCCAGAGTCGCCACCGAGCCCGGTACGGCCGCCGACACCGTCATCGACTACCTGTCGAGCCAGGTCGCCGCCCTCCTCGGCCAGGATCCACGGGTGCGTAGGGCCGAGGAGGACGCCGTCCACCAGATGCGGGTGGCCTCGCGCAGGCTGCGCAGCGCGCTCAAGGCGTTCAAGTCGGTGGTGACCGGTACGAAGACGATCCAGGACGAGCTGCGATGGCTCGGCACGGTCCTCGGCGAGGCCCGCGACCTTGAGGTGACCAGGGCCAGGTTCGCCGGGGAGCTGGCCGGCCTCGCCCCCGAGCTGGTCACCGGCCCCATCCGCACCCGTCTAGGCTCGGATCTGCACGAACGCGAGCAGGAGGCGTACGAGCGCATCAAGGACGCACTCAGCGGCGACCGCTACTACACCCTCCTGGACGCCCTCGACGCGCTGATCGCCACCCCCGACCTGGGCAAGGCCGCCGCCAAACCGGCGAAGGAGAAGCTCACCGCCCTGGCCTCCGCGGGCTGGGACCGCGTGACCAGGGCGTACGAGGCCGCGCAGGCCGTCGAGGACGCCGAACGCCGCGAGATCGCCCTGCACGACGTCCGCAAGGCGGCCAAACGCGCTCGTTACACCGCCGAAGCGCTCGAACCCACCCTCGGCAAGGACATGGCCAGGCTCGCCGAGCTGGCCGAGAACGTCCAGGAGATCCTGGGAGCACACCGGGACGGCGTACTCGCCCAGCAGACGCTGGCCGAGCTGGCCGAGGTCGCCCGGCAGGCGGGCGAGGACACCTTCACGTACGGGCTGCTGATCGGGATCGAACGCAACACGGCAGAACGTGCCCAGGCCGATTTCCCCAGAGTCTGGGCGGAAACCGTGAAGGCGGTTAAGAAGGTTCTATGACGAACCTTCCGGCAATCCCCTTCGCGCGCAGCGACCCCCTCGAAGTCCCGGCGGCCTACCGGGAGCTGCGGGAGAAGGAGGGCATCGCGCGGGTGCGCACCTCGGTGGGCGACGAGGTCTGGCTGGTCACCGGTTACGAGCAGGCACGCAGCCTGTTCACCGACAGCCGGCTCGGACGTTCCCACCCCGAGCCCGAGCGGGCGGCGCGCGTGTCGAACTCCGTCCTCCTCGGCGGTCCGCAGGGCGAGGTCGCCACCGAGAAGGCCGACCACGAGCGCCTGCGCAAGCTGTTCACGCCCGCCTTCTCGGCCCGGCGGATGAGGAGGCTCGCCGGCCACGTCGGCTCCCTGGTCGAGGAGCGGCTGGACCACATGGCCGGGCTGACGCCGCCGGCCGACCTGCACGCCGAGCTGTCCTTCCCACTGCCCGTGCTGGTCATCTGCCGGCTTCTCGGCGTCCCGTACGAGGACAGGGAGTACTTCAGCGGCCTGTCCGCGGGCATGGCCGACCTCCGGGACGAGGCGGCCGGCCAGGCGGCGCGGGCGGAGCTGAGCGCGTACATGGCCGGGCTGATCGAGCGCAAGCGGCGCGAGCCGGCCGAGGACGTCCTGTCGGACCTGGCCGGCGAGCTGGACGACGACGGCAAGATCGCCGAACTGGCCGCCGGCCTGCTGTTCGCCGGGCACGAGACCACGGTCAACCGCATCGACTACGGCGTGCTCCTGCTGCTGGCCAACCCCGGCCAGCTCGCGCTGCTGCGGGCCGACCCCGCGCTCGCGCCCGCCGCGGTCGAGGAGATCCTGCGCATGGCCGTGCCGAGCCTGCACGGACTGCCCAGGTACGCCCACGAGGACATCGAGATCGACGGCCGCACGATCCGCCGCGGCGAGGCCGTCGTGCTCAACCCGGGCCCGGCGAACCGGGACGAGCGCGTCTATCCCGATCCCGACACCTTCGTCATCGGGCGTCCGCCCACCGACCCGCACCTCGCCTTCGGGTACGGCCCGCGTTTCTGCGTCGGCGCGAGCCTGGCCAGGGTGGAGCTGGAGGCGGTGTTCGGCCGGCTCTTCCAGCGTTTCCCCGGGCTGAGCCTGGCCGTCCCGCTCGCCGAGCTGCCGCGCAACGAGGGCAGGCTGACCCAGGGCTTCGCCCGCCTGCCCGTCACCTGGTGAGCCGTCAGGTCGCGTAGCGCTCGACGCCGACGACGTGCCCGTCCAGCCGGTGCAGCACCGCGAACGCGCCCTTGCGCAGGTGCACGTCCTTGCCGCTCAGCGCGTGGATCAGGTGCGGCAGGACCTTTCCGTGGCTGCACACGGCGGCGGGCACGGCGAGCTCGCCGACCAGGTCCGGCGTCTTGCGCGGGTCCTGGCCCTCCTCGCTGAGCAGCGGCTCGGTCCTGATCGGGGTTCCGTACGGCTCCAGCGTCTGGACGCACCGCCGGCTGGGCGAGCTGACCAGCAGCTCGGGCCGGTAGGCGGGCAGCGCGGTGGCCAGGGCGGCGGCCTGGGAGCCGCCGTGCGCGTCCAGCGGGCGCAGCGCGTCGTCGCCGTCCCACTCGCTCCTGGACCCGGCCGTGCCGTGCCGTACGAGCACCAGCGGCACGGTCGCCAGCGGCGCGGCCTTCAGGGCGCGCAGCAGCCCGGCGTCCCACTCGTAGGTCAGCAGCTCGCGGGCCTGGTCCAGCGGCAGCCAGCGCAGCTCGTCGACCTCCTCGCCCGGCTCGAAGCCGGCGTCGGAGGCGACCCGCGCGGTCCAGTAGTCGACCCGCTTGAGCCGGCCGCCGCTGAGGTAGTGGATCGGGGGCAGGGCCCGGCCCAGGACGACCGTCAGGCCGGTCTCCTCGTCGACCTCGCGCAGGGCGGCGGCGATCACGTGCTCGCCGCTCTCCAGCTTGCCCTTGGGGAAGGTCCAGTCGCGGTAGCGCGGGCGGTGGATCACCGCCACCTCGGGGCTGCTCTCCTCGCCCCTCCAGACGACGGCTCCGGCGGCCCGGAGCAGGTCAGTCATCAACGGTCCTCCAACGCCTGGTGCTGACGAGATGGCTCTGCAGGTCCTCGCCGTGGTGACGGATCCAGTTGCCGTCGGAGTTGAGCCACCACGCGTTCGTGGTGTCGGCCATGGCCAGGTCCATCAGCTCGATCAGGTACGCCTTGTGCTGCTGGGAGGTCACCTTGACCAGGGCCTCGACCCGGCGGTCGAGGTTCCTGCGCATCAGGTCGGCGCTGCCGATCCACACCTCGGGACGCCTGCCGAGGCCGAACTCGTACACGCGGGAGTGCTCAAGAAAGCGCCCCAAAACCGACCTTACGCGGATATTTTCCGACAAATTGGGGATTCCGGGGCGCAGGATGCAGATCCCGCGCACCCACAGGTCCACCGGCACCCCCGCCCTGGACGCCCGGTAGAGCGCGTCGATGATCGGCTCGTCCACCAGCGAGTTCGTCTTGATCCTGATCCGGGCCGGGCGGCCCGCCTGCTGGTGGGCGATCTCCCGGTCGATCCTGGCCAGCAGCCCGCTGCGCATCGAGTGCGGCGCGACCAGCAGCCTCCGGTACGCCGAGTGGTTGGAGTAGCCGGTCAGGTGGATGAACAGGTCGGTGACGTCCTCGCCCACCAGCGGGTCGGCGGTGAGCAGGCCGAAGTCCTCGTACTGGCGGGCCGTCTTGGGGTTGTAGTTGCCGGTGCCGATGTGGCAGTAGCGGCGCAGCTCGCCCGAGGGCTCCTGGCGGACGACGAGGGCCAGCTTGCAGTGGGTCTTGAGGCCGACCACGCCGTAGACCACGTGGCAGCCGGCCCGCTCCAGCTTCCTGGCCCAGGAGATGTTGGCGTGCTCGTCGAAGCGGGCCTTGATCTCCACGACCACGACGACCTGCTTGCCCGCCTCGGCCGCGTCGATCAGCGCGTCCACGATGGGCGACTCGCCGCTGGTCCGGTAGAGGGTCTGCTTGATCGCCAGCACCCGGGGGTCGGCCGCGGCCTCCTCGATGAACCGCTGCACGCTGGTCGCGAACGAGTCGTACGGGTGGTGCAGCAGCACGTCGCGCTCGCGCAGGGTGGTGAAGACGTCGTCCTCGGCGTTGATCACCTCGGCCGGCACGAACGGGCGGAAGCTCAGCTCGCCGCGGTCGAGGTCGGCGATGGCGTGCAGGCCGGTCAGGTCGAGCGGGCCGGGCAGCCGGTAGATCTCGTGCGGGGCCAGCTCCAGCTCCTCGACGAGCGGGGCCAGCACCTCCGGCGTGATCGTCTCCTCGACCTCCAGCCGCACGGGCGGCCCGAACCGCCGCTTGAGCAGCTCCTTCTCCAGCGCCTGCATGAGGTTCTCGGTGACGTCCTCGTCGACGTCGAGGTCCTCGTTCCTGGTGACGCGGAAGACGTGGTGCTGGAGGATCTCCATGCCCTTGAAGAGCTGCCCGAGGTGCGCCGCGATGACGTCCTCCAGCGGCACGAACCGGTCCTTGGAGGCCGGCACGAACCGGGGGAGCTGCGAGGGCACCTTGACCCGGGCGAACACGGTGTGGTCGGTGATGGGGTTGCGCACCAGCACGGCCAGGTTCAGGCTGAGCCCGGAGATGTAGGGGAACGGGTGGGCCGGATCGACCGCCAGCGGCGTCAGCACCGGCCTGATCCGCTCCCTGAACAGCTTGCGCAGCTCCGTACGCTCCTCGCGGCCCAGGTCGTCCCACCGGACGATCTCGATGCCCTCGGTCGCGAGCTGGGGGCAGAGCCGGTCGTGGAAGGCGGCGGCGTGCCGCTTGGCCAGGGAGTCGGCGATCGTGGCGATCCTGGCCAGCTCCTCGCGCGGCTTGAGCCCGCTCTTGGTGCGCAGCAGCAGTCCGGTGGCCATGCGCCGCTTCAGGCCGGCCACCCGTACGCGGAAGAACTCGTCGAGGTTGCTGGCGAAGATGGCCAGGAAGCGGACCCGTTCGAGCAGCGGGAGCGACGGGTCCTCGGCCAGTTCGAGTACGCGCTCGTTGAACTGGAGCCAGCTTTCCTCACGGTTGAGGAACCGCTCCTGTGGCAGGGGCAGATCGTTTCCCGGTTGCAGCGGTTCCGCGGACATATGGCCTATATTGCCCCGATTGGTTGAACGGAACGTTAACGTAGCCGCAACGACTCACTCCGGATGGTCGGCCTGCTCCAGGCGTGCGGCGCGCTCGGCGAGCCTGGCCTCCCGCTGACGGATCTTCTCCTCGCGCTCGCGGGCCTTCTCCGCCTCCTTCAGCACCCGCTCGCGCTCCTTCAGTTCTCGTACCCTGGCCTTCTCCGCGTCACGCAGCTCACGCTGGCGCAGCTTCTCCGCTTCCTTGAGCTCCTTCTCGCGCGCCTTCTCGAAGTCGCGCAGCTCCTTGTCGCTGACGCGCGGCTTGGCGGCGGCGGCCTGGTTGCGGGTGGCCACGGAGATGACCGGGCTCGGGTTCAGCCCGGTCAGGCCGTTCCAGGCCAGGTTCACCAGGTGCGCGGCGACCTCCTCGCGGCCCGGCTTGCGCACGTCCAGCCACCATTGGCCGGTCAGCGCGACCATGCCGACCAGCATCTGGGCGTACATCGGGGCGAGCTTGGGGTCGTAGCCGCGCTCCACGAACTCGTCGGCCAGGACGTCCTCGACCTGGCTGGCGATCTCGCTGATCAGGCTCGCGAACGTGCCCGTGCCCGAGGCCGCGTGCGAGTCGCGCACCAGGATGCGGAAGCCCTCGCTGCTCTCCTCGATGTACTGCAGCAGGGCCAGGGCGGCCCGCTCCAGCTTGATGAGGGAGTGGGAGGCGGCGAGGGCCGAGGTGATCATGCCGAGCAGCTTCTGCATCTCGCGGTCGACGACGACCGCGTAGACGCCTTCCTTGCCGCCGAAATGCTCGTACACCACAGGCTTCGACACCTGCGCGGTGGCGGCTATCTCCTCTATGGAGGTCCCGTCGAACCCCTTCTCGGCGAACAGCGTGCGGCTGATCAGGATCAGCTGCTCTCTGCGCTCTCTACCGGACATGCGCCTGCGAGATCGGGGTTCGGTCACGGGTTCCATAATGACGGCCACGGACGAATGGCCGTTCATCGGCTGATTCTCATCAGGCAATGCGCTTCGCCGCCAGGCGTTCTGGCGTCGGCCAGCGCACGTCGTACACCCAGCCCGCCCGTTCGAACAGGCGGATCAGGCCGGCGCTGAGGTCGATCTGGCCCTTGAGCGCGCCGTGCCGGGCGCAGGTGGGGTCGGAGTGGTGCAGGTTGTGCCAGGACTCGCCGAACGACGGGATGGCCAGCCACCAGACGTTGCGCGACTTGTCGCGCGTCTGGAAGGACTCCTCGCCGAAGACGTGGCAGATCGAGTTGATCGACCAGGTCACGTGGTGCAGCAGGCCGATGCGGATCAGCGAGCCCCAGAACAGCGCGGTCAGGCCGCCCTGCCAGGACCAGGTCAGCAGCAGGCCGAGCACGCCGGGCAGCAGGACCGAGACGAGGGCCAGCGTGGGGAACCACTTGTGCAGCTTCTGGATGTCCTCGTCCTTGCACAGGTCGGGGGCGTACTTCTCGCGGTTGGTGCGCTCGCTCTCGAACAGCCAGCCCATGTGGGCGTACAGCAGGCCCTTGGACATCGACTTGAAGCCGGGGCCGAAGCGCCACGGCGAGTGCGGGTCGCCCTCCTTGTCGGAGAACTTGTGGTGCTTGCGGTGCGTGGCCACCCAGTCCAGCACGGACATCTCCAGCGACAGGCTGCCCGCGATGCCCATCGCGATCTTCAGCGGCCGCTTGGCCTTGAACGAGCCGTGCGTGAAGTAGCGGTGGAGCCCGACGGTGACGCCGAGCCCGGAGACGACGTAGAAGACGAAGGCGATGACGATGTCCGTCCAGCCGAGTCCCCATCCCCACGCCAGGGGAACCGCCGCCGCGATCGCGATCAGGGGCAGACCCACCACGAGTCCGAACGTGACGAGCTCTGCCTTGGATTTCGGGTCGGGTTCGAAGTCGGGCTTCGGCGTGGGGGAGGAACGCTCGGCGAGAACGGTCATGGGCTACCTCCAACGACATGTATGAGGACGAATGTCCGGGCTACGCCACCGTAACCTACGCCATCGTAAGTAAGGAAGCCCTAAGCTGTGGATGTCACATAGCTGACGGCCGGTCCGTCGAGGTGAGTGGGTTTCCTACCTTGCGGCTTTTGGGGTGCTCTGTTATGCGCGCAGCGCGCCGACTACCCGTCCATGGCCCTGGTATTCGCGGACACTGGAGATGTGCGAGAGAATTGAGGGCGCATACGCCCGTGCGGGCTCGGTATCGTAGGGGCTGTGTGTCGGACGCCACGGTGTCCGGTCCATCCCGGATCGTCTAATCGGCAGGACAAGTGGTTTTGGTCCACTTTGTAGGGGTTCGAGTCCTCTTCCGGGAGCCTTGAGTGTCATCCCAGCGGCTCCCCGCGCGAGAGAGTTCCGAAGCGGGCAGGTATCCTCACGGTGTCGGGGGGGTTGCGGTGCGGTAGCCGCGCCGACGACCCTGATCCGTCCAGTCACAGGGAGCCTCAGTCCGTGAGTGTGCCGCGCCCGGCAGCCGTCATCGTCCTCGCCGCGGGCGAGGGCACCCGGATGAAGAGCCAGACCCCGAAAGTCCTGCACGAGCTGTGCGGCCGCGCGCTGGTCGACCACATGCTCGCCGCCGCCCGCGACCTCGGTCCCGAGCGGCTCATCGTCGTCATCGGCCACGCGCTCGAACAGGTCGGCGGCCATCTGGCCGCCACCAGCCCCGACGCGCGCGCCGTCGTCCAGCGTGAGCAGCGCGGCACCGGCCACGCCGTCCGCACCGTGCTCGAAGAGGTCGGCACGATCGCCGGCACGATCCTGGTCACCTACGGCGACGTGCCGCTGCTGCGCGCCCAGACCCTCGCCACCCTGCTCGACAAGCACGCCGCCGACGGCAACGCGGTCACCGTGCTGACGGCCCAGGTGCCCGACCCGACCGGCTACGGCCGGATCATCCGCGACCCCTCCGGCGCCGTGCTGGAGATCGTCGAGGAGAAGGACGCCGACGACGAGCAGCGCGCGATCAAGGAGATGAACTCCGGCATCTACGCCTTCGACGGCCTGCTGCTCGCCGACGCCGTCAAGCGCGTGTCCACCGACAACGCCCAGGGCGAGGAGTACCTCACCGACGTCCTCGGCATCCTGCGCGGCGACGGCCACCGGGTCGGCGCCTGCGTGGCCGCCGACCACGTCGAGGTCGAGGGCGTCAACGACCGCGTCCAGCTCGCCTTCGCCCGCAAGGTGCTCAACCGGCGGCTGCTGGAGGAGCACATGCGCGCCGGCGTCACCGTCATCGACCCGGCCGCCACGTGGGTCGACGTGGGCGTCGAGATCGAGCCCGACGCCGTCATCCACCCCGGCACCCAGCTCCACGGCCGCACGGTCGTCGGCGCAGGCGCCGAGGTCGGCCCGGCCACCACGCTGACCGACACCCGCGTCGGCGAGCGCGCCGTCGTGCGCAACGCGGTCTGCGACAACGCGGAGATCGGCCCGGAGGCCAACGTCGGCCCCTACGCCTACCTGCGCCCCGGCACCGTGCTCAGCCGCAGGTCGAAGGCGGGCACGTTCGTCGAGATGAAGAACACCAAGGTCGGCGAGCGCTCCAAGGTGCCCCACCTCACCTACGCCGGCGACGCCACCATCGGGGAAGACGTCAACATCGGCGCCTCCACCGTCTTCGTCAACTACGACGGGGTCGACAAACACCACACCACCGTGGGCGACGGCGCGTTCGTCGGCTGCGACACCATGCTCATCGCTCCCGTGACGATCGGCGACGGCGCCAACACCGCGGCCGGATCCGTGATCGTCAACGACGTACCCCCAGGGGCGATGGGCGTGGCCAGGGCGCGACAGCGCAACATCGAGAAATGGGTCTTGCGCAAGCGCGCGGGCACGAAGTCGGCCGCCGCCGCCGAACGGGCGCTGGCCGAGCGAGCACAGCAGGAGAACGAACAGTGACCAGCATCAAACAGCCGGGCGAGAAGAACCTCATGCTCTTCTCCGGCCGGGCCTATCCAGAGCTGGCCGAAGAGGTTGCCGAGCACGTCGGCGTCTCGCTCACCCCCACCAAACTGATCGACTTCGCCAACGGCGAGATCTACGCCCGCTACCTTGAGTCCGTCCGCGGCTGCGACGCGTTCGTGATCCAGAGCCACACCGGTCCCATCAACAAGTGGATCATGGAACAGCTCATCATGGTCGACGCGCTCAAGCGGGCCTCCGCCAAGCGCATCACCGTGGTCATGCCGTTCTTCGGCTACGCCCGCCAGGACAAGAAGGGCCGCGGTCGCGAGCCCATCACGGCCCGGCTGATGGCCGACCTGTTCAAGACCGCGGGCGCCGACCGGCTCATGTCGATCGACCTGCACACCTCGCAGATCCAGGGCTTCTTCGACGGACCCGTCGACCACCTGTTCGCGATGCCGGTCCTGGAGAGCTACCTGAAGAACAAGCTCGACCTGGCGAACACGACCGTCGTCTCGCCCGACACCGGCCGCGTCCGCCTGTCCGAGCGCTGGGCCGACACCCTCGGCACGCCCCTGGCCTTCATCCACAAGCGCCGCGACCTCGACGTGGCCAACTCCGTGAAGGTCAGCGAGGTCGTCGGCAAGGTCAGCGGCCGCACCTGCGTGCTGATCGACGACATGATCGACACCGCCGGCACGATCTGCAAGGCCGCCGACGCCCTCTACGAGCAGGGCGCCACCAACGTGATCGTCGCCGCCACCCACGCGGTCTTCTCCGACCCCGCCGTCGACCGGCTGAAGAACTCCCGCATCTCCGAGGTCATCGTGACCAACACGCTGCCGCTGTCGGAGACCAAGAGGTTCGACAAGCTGACGGTGCTCTCGATCGCCCCGCTGATCGCCCGCGCCGTCACCGAGGTCTTCACCGACGGCTCCGTCACGAGCCTGTTCGAGGGCGACACCTGAGCGAGTAAGCTGTACGGGTTGCGCTCGTAACGCCTTCCGCTAGGGCGGGTGAGGGGGAGCGCGCCACAATCCGATCTCTGCATCCCTAGGAGATGTCATGTCTGAAGTACGTATCGCCGCCGAGTCGCGCACGGTGTTCGGCAAGGGCGCCGCCCGCAAGATCCGCCGCGCCGACAAGGTGCCCGCCGTCCTCTACGGGCACGGCATCGACCCCAAGCACCTGACCCTGCCCGGTCACGAGGTGCTGCTCGCCCTCCGCACGCCCAACGTGCTGATCCGCCTCCAGGGTGAGGGCGTCGACGAGCTGGCCCTGCCCAAGGGCGTGCAGCGCGACCCGATCAAGGGCTTCGTCGAGCACGTCGACCTGCTCCTGGTCAAGCGCGGCGAGAAGGTCACCGTCGAGATCCCGGTCACCACCACCGGCGACGTCAACTCCGAGGGCCTGCTCGACCAGCAGCTCGTCTCGGTGGCCGTCGAGGCCGAGGCCACCCACATCCCGACCGGCGTCGAGGTCGACGTCGAGGGCATGGAGGTCGGCACCGTGATCACCGCCGCGCAGCTCAAGCTGCCGTCGGGCGCCACGCTGGCCGCCGACCCCGAGGTCGTGGTCCTCCACGTCATCGCCAAGCCGACCGAGGAGCCCGCCGCCGAGGCCGCGGAGGCCGTCGAGGGCGAGACCGCCGAGGCCGAGGGCGAGGGCGAGTCCGCCGAGGCCGCCGCCGAGTAAGCACGTCCCGCGAACGGGGGTGGCGCGAGGCCGCCCCCGTTCCGCTGCAAGGGGAGCACATGGACCGCTGGCTGATCGTCGGACTGGGCAACCCGGGGCCCGAATACGCGGGTAACAGGCACAACGCGGGCTTCATGGTGCTCGACGAGCTGGCCGCGCGGGCCGACGGGCGCTTCAAGGCGCACAAGAGCAGGTCCGAGGTGCTGGAGACGCGGGCCGCTGTGCTGGCCAAGCCCCTGACGTACATGAACCTGTCGGGCGGCCCGGTCAAGGCGCTCGCCGACTTCTACAAGATCGGCCCTGACCGGCTGATCGTCGTCCACGACGAGCTCGACGTCCCCTACGGCGCGTTGCGCGCCAAGCTCGGTGGCGGCGACAACGGCCACAACGGGCTCAAGTCCATCACCAAGGTCCTCGGCACCCGCGACTACCTGAGGGTACGCTTCGGCATCGGCCGGCCGCCCGGCCGCATGGACCCGGCCACCTTCGTGCTCAGAGACTTCGCCACCGTCGAGCGCAAAGATCTGCCCTTCCTCGTCGACCGGGGCGCCGACGTCGTCGAGTCGCTCATGGCCCGCGGCCTGGAAGCCACCCAGAACGACTTCCATCGGGCTGATCTGCACATCTCCGGCCCTCCACGCTGATCGCCGCATAGCACCGTTCACCGCCTGTCGCCGCGCACGCGCGGCTACCATCTGTGACTGTCCGTACGGGAACGGGCACGCAGGGGCGCTTCACCGCCCTGAGCAGCGGCGGGAGCGGGGGAAGACGGCATTTGGCGACCGAGGCCGCCTCACGCAGTGAGGCAGGAGAGCCCGTGAAGACCGGCGAGGCCCTCTCGTGGCGGGTCAGCCCGGTGACTCCGGCGTGGATGCGTTCTTACCGGTTCCGTGCCGTCGTGGGCGATCTGTGCGGAGCGGGCATCGGGTCCGCCGCCGCCTTCTGCGGCAGGTTCGGCGGGTTCACCCCGTACGTGCTGCCGTACCTGCTGGTCAGCGTGGCGTTGCCGTGGGTGTGGGTCTGCGCGGTCGCCCTCAACCGGGCCTACGAGCCCCGCATGATCGGCGTCGGCTCCGAGGAGTTCCGCCGCGTCGTGCACGCCGGCGTGGCCTTGACCGCGGCCACCGCGATCGGCTCGTACGTCACCAAGACCGACGTCGCCCGCGGTTACGTCGTGCTCGCGCTGCCCCTGGTCACGCTGCTCACCCTGGTCGCCCGCTACCTGCTGCGGCGCTCGCTCAACCGGCGCAGGGCGGCCGGGGCCTGCATGCGCCGGGTGGTCGCGGTCGGCCACCCGGCCTCGATCGCCGAGCTGGTCCACCTCTTCCGCAGGGAACGCCACCACGGCATGGACGTCGTGGCCGCCTGCCTGCCCTACGGCGAGCCGCCCGGGGTGCTGACCGAGGTGCCCGTCGCGGGCGACTTCGGCGACGTGCCGCTGGTCGTCGACCAGGTGCGCGCCGACACCGTGGCGGTGCTGGCCTGCCCTGAGATGGACGGCGACGCGCTGCGCCGGCTGGCCTGGCGGCTGGAGCGCACCCACACCGAGCTGGTGGTCGCCCCCGCCCTGATGGACGTCGCCGGCCCCCGCACGATGATCCGGCCGGCCGCCGGGCTGCCGTTGCTGCACGTCGAGCACCCCGAACTCACCGGCGCCCGGCAACTGGTCAAGAACGTCTTCGACCGCGTCGTCGCCGCCGCGCTGCTGGTGCTGCTGTCGCCGTTGCTGGCGGCCCTGGCCGTGGCCGTCCGCGGCACGAGCCCGGGGCCCGCGCTGTTCCGGCAGGTCAGGGTGGGCAAGGGCGGCAGGCCGTTCACGATTCTGAAGTTCCGTACCATGCGGCGCGGCTCGGAGCAGCAGAAGATCACCCTGGTCAGCGACCACGACGGGGTGCTGTTCAAGATCCGCAACGATCCGCGGGTGACCCCGCTCGGCACGCTGATGCGCCGCCACTCCCTCGACGAGCTGCCCCAGCTCATCAACGTGCTTCTCGGACACATGTCGCTGGTCGGCCCCCGCCCGCCGCTTCCGGAGGAGGTGGCGCGCTACGGTGACGACGTGCGCAGAAGGCTTCTGGTGCGCCCGGGGCTGACCGGGCTGTGGCAAGTGAGCGGGCGATCTGACCTGTCGTGGGAGGAATCTGTCCGTCTCGACCTGCGTTACGTGGAGAACTGGTCCCTCACGCTGGACCTCCAGATCCTGTGGAAGACTTGGTCGGCCGTCGCCCGCGGGCAAGGAGCATATTGATGACGATTCGCGACGACCACGCCGTAGCCGGCGACCTGGCGACAGAGGCGGGTGAGAGGCTGCTGCGGGTCCGCGAGCGCACCGGGTTCGGCGACTCCGCCGCACTGCGCGCGGAGGGCGACCGGGCCGCGCACGTGTTCCTCATGGAGGCGCTGGCGCGGTTGCGTCCCAGTGACAGTGTCCTGTCCGAGGAGGCCACCCGCGAGGAGCGGCTCGACCCGCGCAGGCTGAGCGCCGAGCGCGTGTGGATCGTCGATCCCCTCGACGGCACGCGCGAGTTCGCCGAGGAGGGCCGGAGCGACTGGGCGGTGCACGTCGCGCTGTGGGAGCGCGGCAAGCTGACCGCGGGAGCCGTGGCGCTACCCGCGCAGGGCCGTACGCTGACGACCGCCGAGCCGCCCGCGCTGCCGGAGTTCGAGAAGGGGCGCTTCCGCATCGCGGTGAGCCGTACGCGGCCGCCGGAGTTCGTCCAGAAGCTGGCCTTCCTGCTGGGGGCCGACCTGGTGCCGATCGGCTCGGCGGGGGCGAAGATCTCCGCGGTGCTCACCGGCGAGGTCGAGGCGTACGTGCACGCCGGCGGCCAGTACGAGTGGGACTCCGCGGCCCCCGTCGCCGTCGCGCAGGCCGCCGGGGCGTTCGCCAGCCGCGTCGACGGTTCGGAGCTGACCTACAACCAAGCCGACCCGTCACTACCGGATATCCTGGTTTCCCTACCGGAGCTGGCGACATCCCTGCTCGCCGGAATTCGGGACCTGCATCGCTAACCGCCGGAGGAAGCGCCCATGCTCCAGCGCGACTACACGACGTCGCAGCTCGACGTACTAGAGGCCGAGGCCATTCACATCATGCGCGAGGTGGCGGCGGAGTTCGAGCGGCCGTGTCTGCTCTTCTCCGGCGGCAAGGACTCGATCGTCATGCTCCGCATCGCGGAGAAGGCGTTCTGGCCCGCGGCCATCCCCTTCCCGCTGATGCACGTCGACACCGGGCACAACTTCGACGAGGTCATCGAGTTCCGTGACCGCCGTTCCGAGGAGCTGGGCGCGCGCCTGATCGTGGCCAGCGTGCAGGAGTCGATCGACAGCGGCCGGGTGGTGGAGGAGACCGGGCGGCGCGCCTCGCGCAACCGCCTGCAGACCACCACGCTGCTCGACGCGATCGAGGAGCACGAGTTCGACGCCGTGTTCGGCGGAGCCAGGCGCGACGAGGAGAAGGCCCGCGCCAAGGAGCGCGTGTTCTCCTTCCGCGACGACTTCGGCCAGTGGGACCCGAAGAACCAGCGCCCCGAGCTGTGGAACCTCTACAACTCCCGCATCCGCAAGGGCGAGCACATCCGGGTCTTCCCGCTGTCCAACTGGACCGAGCTCGACATCTGGGACTACATCCGGCGCGAGGGCATCGAGATCCCCTCGATCTACTTCTCGCACACCCGCAAGGTGTTCGAGCGCGACGGCATGCTGCTGCCCGACTCCGACGTCGTGTCGCGCGGCGACGACGAGCCGCTGTTCGAGGCCGTCGTGCGCTACCGCACGGTTGGCGACATGACCTGCACCGGCGCCGTGCAGTCCAAGGCCGCCACGGTCGAGGAGATCATCGAGGAGATCGCGGCCACCCGGATCACCGAGCGCGGGGCCACCAGGGCCGACGACCGCTCGTCCGAGGCCGCCATGGAGGACCGCAAGCGAGAGGGCTACTTCTGATGGACATTCTTCGCTTTGCCACTGCGGGAAGCGTCGACGACGGCAAGTCCACCCTCATCGGACGGTTGCTCTTCGACTCCAAGGCCATCTTCGAGGACCAGCTCGAAGCGGTCGAGCGCACCTCCCGCGACCGCGGCACCGAGTACACCGACCTGTCGCTGCTGACCGACGGCCTGCGGGCCGAGCGCGAGCAGGGCATCACGATCGACGTGGCCTACCGCTACTTCGCCACGCCCAAGCGCAAGTTCATCATCGCCGACACGCCCGGCCACATCCAGTACACCAGGAACATGGTCACCGGGGCCTCCACGGCCGACCTGGCGATCATCCTCATCGACGCGCGCAAGGGCGTGCTGGAGCAGTCGCGCCGGCACGCGTTCCTGACCTCGCTGCTGCGGGTGCCGCACCTGGTGCTGGCCGTGAACAAGATGGACCTGGTCGACTACTCGCAGGAGCGGTTCGAGGAGATCCGGGAGGAGTTCACCTCCTTCGCCTCCAAGCTCAACGTGACCGACCTGACGTTCATCCCGATCTCCGCGCTCAACGGCGACAACGTCGTCTCGCGCTCGGAGAACATGCCCTGGTACCTCGGCACCTCCCTGCTGCACCACCTGGAGAACGTGCACATCGCCTCCGACCGCAACCTGGTCGACGTGCGCTTCCCCGTCCAGTACGTGATCCGTCCGCAGAAGGCCACCGACCACGCCTTCCACGACTACCGCGGCTACGCGGGCCAGGTCGCGGGCGGGGTGCTCAAGCCGGGCGACGAGGTCACGCACCTGCCGTCCGGGCTGACCACGCGCATCGCCTCGATCGACACGTTCGACGGGCCGGTGGAGGAGGCGTTCCCGCCCATGTCGGTCACGCTGCGCTTCGAGGACGACCTCGACATCTCGCGCGGCGACATGATCGCCAGGCCCAACAACCAGCCGCACGCGGCCCAGGAGCTGGAGGCCATGGTCTGCTGGATGGCCGACGGCCTCAAGCTGGCCCCGCGCACCAAGCTGACGATCAAGCACACCACCCGTACGGCGCGGGCGCTGGTGCGCGACCTGCACTACCGGCTCGACGTCAACACCCTGCACCGCGACGAGGAGGCCACCGCGCTCGGCCTCAACGAGATCGGCCGGGTGTCGCTGCGGGTCACCCAGCCGCTGTTCGTCGACGACTACGCCCGCAACCGCCTGACCGGCGGCTTCATCCTCGTGGACGAGGCCACCAACGGCACGGTCGGCGCCGGGATGATCATCGACGCCAGCTGAACCCGTTCTCGGACGGCCCGGCGACACTCCGCCGGGCCGTCCGTCTTCTCGGTAGATCTTTGCGCGGTTTCCTGACCATCTGATTACCCTCCGCGCTAGGGTCGTCGCGTTCCGTATCGGCGACGTGAAGGCCCTCCCCCTGTGACCGACCGCGCATCCGCCACCCGAGTGATCTTCCTCGGGGGCCTCGGCCGTAGTGGCACGACTCTGCTGGAGCGGCTGCTCGCGGAGCTGCCCGACGTGGTGGCGCTCGGCGAGGTCGTCCACCTGTGGTCGAGGGGGGTGCTGGCCGGGGAGCCGTGCGGTTGCGGCGCGGCCTTCGCCGCCTGCGACTTCTGGCGGCAGGTGGGCAGGACGGCGTTCGGCGGATGGCGGCCGTCGCTGGCCGAGCGCATGCTCACGTTGCGGCAGCGGGTCGACCGCACCCACCGGATGGGGCGCATCGCCCATCCCGACCTGGCCGAGTACGCGCGGGCCTACCGGCGGATCTACGAGGCGACCGGCGCGCCCGCCGTGATCGACTCCAGCAAGCACGCCTCGCTCGCCCACTGCCTGGTCGCGGCCGGGATGGACGTACGCGTCGTGCACGTCGTCCGGGACCCGCGGGCGGTGGCCCACTCCTGGCGCAGGATCGTCGAGCGGCCCGAGGACGGGCGTCCCATGACCCGCTGGGGGCCGCTGCGCACGGCACTCCACTGGACGGCCCAGAACGCCGGCCTTGAGCTCCTCGCCCGCCAGGGGGCTTTGGTGACCCGGGTGCGCTACGAAGACCTGGTCGCCGCCCCGGAGCCCACGCTGACCGCGCTGGCGGGCTTCCTCGGGCTCGACGTCCCCGGGCTGCCGTTCCTGGAGGGCACGACGGCGCGGCTCGGGCCCGCGCACACCGCGTCCGGCAACCCGATGCGCTTCCAGGTGGGCGGGGTTCGGCTGCGGTGCGACGACTCGTGGCGTTCGGGGCTGCCGGTCCGCGACCGGCGGCTGGTCACCGCGCTCACCTGGCCGCTGCGCGTCCGGTACGGCTACCGGGAGGTGGCCGCATGACGGTCCTGCCGTCCGTCCTGCCGTCCGTGGGCGTGGTGATCCCGACCTGCGGCGACCGGCCCGCGCTGCTGCGTGGGGCCGTGGCGGGCGTGCTGGCCCAGGAGTATCCGGGGCGGCTCGCCGTGGTCGTGGTCGCCGACGGGGCGCCCGGTCGCCGCGATCCGCTGCCGGCGCTGGGCGTGCCCGTCCTGGCGAACAGCCGTACCCCTGGGCTTCCGGGGGCGCGCAACACCGGCATCGCGGCGCTCGACACCGACCTCGTCGCCTTCTGCGACGACGACGACCTCTGGCTGCCGGGCAAGCTCGCCGCCCAGGCGCGGGCGCTGGCCGCCGCCGGTGGCGAGTTCGCGAGCTGCGCCATCGAGGTCGAGCACGGGCGGCGCCGGGTGACCAGGCTCGCGGGCACGGACACGGTCACCGTGGCCGATCTCGTACGGTCGCGCATGGTGATGGTCCACTCCTCGACGTTCCTGTTCCGCCGCGGGGCCCTGTGGGCCGACGAGAGCGCCCCCGGCGGCCAGAACGAGGACTGGGACCTGGCCCTGCGCGCGGCCCGGCGGCGGCCGATCACGCACGTCGACCGGCCGCTCGTCCGCGTGCGGTGGGGCGGCGCCTCCCACTACGCGGCCCACTGGGCGGACCGGATCGCGGGGCTCGACTGGATGCTCGCCCGCCACCCCGAGCTGGCCGCCGACCGGCGCGGCGCGGCGCGCGTCTACGGCCAGCTCGCCTTCGCCCACGCGGCACTCGGACGGCGGCGCGCGGCGGTCCGCTGGGCGCTGCGGACGTTCGGGGCGCGGCCGGGTGAGCCGCGCGCCCCGATCGCGCTCGCCGTGGCCGCGGGGCTCGTCCCGGCCGCGACCGTGCTCGGGCTGCTGCACGGGCGGGGGCGCGGCATATGACCCCGCCGAGAACCCGCACCCCGGCCGTCCCCGCCCAACGCCCCCCGACCCCGAAACCCACCCCCACCCACCCCTCCACCCCCGACACGGCGGCGGCCAGGACCCACGCTCCCGAACCCGCGCGGCCCCACGCCTCCGAGGCAGCGGCGGCCAGGACCCACGCCTCCGAAGCCGCGTCCGCGCGGAGCCGGGGGCCCGAGGCCGGTGTCGGCAGGGCCCGGCGTTCCGGTTCCGTGGTCACCCGGCCGTCCGGGGGCCCGGCCGGTCGCGGGGCGGCCGCTGTCGGGGAACGGGTGCAGGTCGGCGGGGTCGGCGTGGACGTCGTCTCCGAGGCCGACGTCGTGCGCTGGGTGGCCGCGGAGGCGGCGGCCGGCCGGGGCGGACGCATCGTGACGCCCAACGTCGACATCTGCCGGGCCGTCGCCCGCGACCCCGCCCTCCAGGAGCTCGTGCGCTCGGCCGACATCGTGGTGGCCGACGGGATGCCGCTGGTGTGGGCGGCCAGGCTGCTCGGCACCCCGCTGCCCGAGCGCGTCACCGGGGCCGACCTGATCTGGTCGCTCAGCGAGGTGGCCGCGGCCCGGAGCTGGCCGGTCTACCTGCTCGGCGGGCCGCCGGGGGTGGCCGAGCTGGCCGCCGACGAGCTCAGGAGCTGCCGTCCCGGGCTGAAGGTGGCGGGGGTGCACGCACCGCCGTACCGCTTCGACGACACGGCCGAGGGGAGGGAGCGGGTGCGGCGCAGGGTGGTCGCGGCGCGTCCCCGCCTGGTGTTCGTCGGGCTGGGTTTCCCTCGGCAGGACCTGCTCATCGCGGAGCTGCGCGAGGAGCTGCCCGAGGCGTGGTTCGTGGGCTGCGGGGCGGCCATCGCCTTCGCCGCCGGGACGGTCCAGCGGGCGCCGCACTGGATGCGCCGGGCCGGGCTGGAGTGGGCGTTCCGGCTGATGAGCGAGCCCGGACGGCTGGCGCGGCGCTACCTCGTGGACGACCTCCCCTTCGCGGTACGCCTGCTCGCCGGCTGCCTGCTGACCAGGCTCAGGCGGTGAGCGCCCGGACGCGGGCCGCCTCCTGCGGGGTGAGCCCGCGGGCCGCCGTGGCCACGGCGTGACGGGAGTCCATCGGGCGGAAGGCCGTACGCGACAGGCCCGACCAGGCGAAGGCCGCCGACCGGCGGGACGGCGTGGTGCAGGCCCGGACGATCCGGCGTTCGGCGGACGGCGTCCAGGGCAGCCCCGCGTGGGCGTACAGGGCCTTGAAGCCGGTGACCGGGTCTTCGGCCAGGGACTCGTACGAGGTGACCAGGACACCGGGCGTGGCGGCCAGCACCGACCGGGCGGCCCGCCACAGGGCGGCGGTCGTGGCCAGGTCGTCGGCGCAGCCGAGCAGCGGACGCAGGTCCAGCAGCCCGGGATGGTCGCGGACGAGGAGCGGCTGGCCCAGCAGGTCGCGGACGTCGAACCGCCAGCCGAGCCGCCGCCAGCTCGCCGCGAACGACACCGGATCGCGCACCAGGACGATCACCGCGCAGCCTAGCCGCCGGGCGAACCACCCGGCCGACAACACCGCGAACGGGTCGTCCAGCAGCGCCCGGCGCCCGGTCAGGCGGCCGAACGCGAACGCCGTGCCGTACCGCGTCAGGCGGGCCAGGTCGTAGGGGGAGTGGTTGGCGCGCAGCTCGGGCAGCCAGTGGTAGCGCAGGGCGACCGTGTCGCGGAAGGCGGGCAGGAAGTCGGCGGCGTTGTCGTCGCAGATGTACTGGAACCTGTGGGTGACCTCGGCCCGCAGCACGCCGGGGCAGCGGCCGGGCGGGTGCTGCGGGTTGAGCGGCTCGTTGACGTAGACCAGGCCGCCCCCGGCGGTGAGCATCTTGCCGGCCCAGCTCGTGCCGCTCCTCGGCAGGCCGGTGACCAGGACGGGCGCGTTCACGCGGCCGTCGCCCAGGTGCGCGGGCGCAGGGCGGGCAGGGTGTGGCGGCCGAACGGGCGCAGGCCGTAGCGGTGGTGGAGCTGCCACAGGGGGAGCAGGTTCTTCACGATCACCCCGCCCGACCAGCCGACGACCGCGCCGAACGCGCCGTGGGAGGGGATCAGGACCAGGTCGAGCGTGACCGTGCAGGTGATCGCGGCCAGGAGGTTGAGCAGGCTGGTCAGGGTGTGGCCGGCGGCGGTCAGGACGACGTCGACCATGCCGCAGGCGGTCGCCACCAGCATCGTCCCGGCCAGGACGATGGCGATGGGGGCGGCGGCGCCGTACGCGGGGCCGAAGACGCGCAGCAGCCACGGCGCGAGGACGGCGTAGCCCAGCCACACCGGCCAGGTCAGCAGCACCAGCCAGATCGTGGTGGCCTGGTACAGCTCGCGCGCCCGGCCCAGCTCGCCGTCGGCCAGCGCCCGGACCAGCCGCTCCTGTACGGCCTGCGCCAGCCCCTGGTTGGCGAGCTGCCCGACGACCCGGAACCGGGTGGCGGCCGTGTAGACGGCGGCCTGGGCCGGCCCGCCCAGCCAGGCGACGACCACGATGTCCAGCCGCTGGAACACGGCCTGGATGGCCCCGGCGACGGACCGCGGCGCGGTGTACCGCCACAGGTCGCGCCCGGTCCCCGGCAGGTACGGCGTGCGCGGCGCCCGTCCGCGCAGACCGGCGAGGGCCAGGACGAGCAGCGGCAGGAAGGGCAGCGCCCAGGCCGCCGGCAGCCATTGCGGCGCGTGTGCGAGAGCCGCCCAGGTGACGAGCACGAGCTGCGCGGCGGGCAGCAGCACGCCGTCCAGCAGCACGGTGGGCCGCATCGAGCCGAACCCGCGGGTGGCGGCCAGGGCGACGTCGCCGAGCACGATGACCGGCAGGGCCCAGGCCAGCAGCCCGATGCGCGGTTCCAGCAGCACGCCGGCCGCGCAGGCGGCGAGCCCGCACGGCACCAGGGCCGCCCGGAAATATCCAGAAATACCGCGATAGTCGTACGTCTTGGCTCGCGCGATGAAGTACACCAGCCCGTTGCCGGCGTCCAGCTTGGCGATGCCGGCCGCCATCAGGGCCAGGGCCGTCACGCTGAAGAACGCCCCGGCCTGCGCCGGGCTGAACGCCCTGGTCACCACCACGGCCACCAGGAACTGCGCCAGCGCGCTGACCCCGGCCCCGGTCAGCCCGGCGATCCCGCGCCGGACCATCACCGGCGCCACGACGGCTCACCGCCCAGCCAGCGCGTCAGCCGCGCGTCGTAGGGCTCGAAATGGTCCCTGAGCGCCTGCTCCAGCACGCGGGGCACCGGCCGGGGCAGCGGCCTGCCGTTGTGCCGCTCGAAGGCCGGATAGCCCAGGTGCGGCACCGTCAGGAACTCCAGGACGCGGTCGTAGGCGGTCTCGGGCTCGGCGAAGAACCGGTGGCTGTCGAGCACCAGGAGACGGTCGCGGCCGAAGAGCGGTTCGAGGCGGTCGAGCTGGTCGGCGTACCGGCCGCGGGCCACGTACGCGTGGTGGCGGTGGGAGTGGTGCTCGGCGAACGGCGACACGCGCAGGCTCTCCTCCGCCCCGGCCAGCCGCTCGGCCTCCAGCTCCAGGGCGGACTCGAAGTGCGACTCGGACTCGAAGCCCCTGGCCAGCTCGTGGGCGTGGGCGGAGGAGGCCCGCGCGACCGGGTCGCGGACCAGGACGATCAGCTTGACCCCGGGCAGGTCGGCGGCGATCCGCTCCCCGGCCAGCGGATGGAACAGGTAGTAGGGGGACGACTCGAACGCGTGGGCCCGGCCGCCGTACCGGTGGGCGAGCAGCGCCGCGCCCGCCCGCAGCGGGAAGTGCGCCTGGTACCAGGCCATCGGCCGGTCGTAGCCGACGTCGAAGTAGTGGACGCCCTTGTGCAGGACGGGCTTGAGCAGCAGCGGGTGCTGGGCCAGCGCCCGGTAGAGCGAGGTCGTGCCGCACCGCTGCGCCCCCACGATGAGGAACGACGGCAACACCCGCGCGCTGGACGTGAACCGGCCCGCCAGGCGCGAGATGGACAGCACCGGCCGCTTCATCGTCCTCATGGCAGCAGCTCCTCGTGGTCGACGGCCGGGTTGAGCCAGGTCTCGGGCGGCCCGAGCGGGTGGTGGCCGTCGGCGGCGTGCCGGTCGGCCAGCGCGATGAGGTAGCGCAGCGCCGTGCGCTTGGCCTCCGCCGGCGACAGGCCGAGCGGGGCCAGCTCGCGGGCCGCCCTGGCCACGCAGGCGCGGGCCGCCGTGGGCGGGTCCATCCTGCGCAGCGCGCGCTGGAAGAAGTGGTGCACGGCGTCGAGGCCGTAGAGCACGCCGGTCTCGTACCGCTCCCAGTCCCAGACGAGCAGCCGGCCATCGGCGGACGGGCAGATGTTCCACGGGGACAGGTCGCCGTGCCAGGCCGGCGAGGGGCCGCCGGTGGCGGCGATCTCCTTGACGGCGGCGTGCAGCAGGGACGGGGGCACCCGGCCGCGCCGTACGGGCAGCGGCGAGAGCGCCAGCACCGGCAGACCGCGCCACTCGCCGTGGTGCAGCACGTCGGGCACGACGACGGTCTTCAGCGGCGCCCCGGCCAGGCCGCGCAGCGCGGCCGCCTCGCGGCCGACCAGCTCGCGGGCCAGCGGGCCGTCACCGACCTTCACGAACGCCAGCAGCCGCCCCCCGGTACGGGCCTCCAGCACGGGCTTGCGATTGGGCCGCAGCGCGGGACGCACGTGGAGTACGGTCTCCACGGGCGCGTCGAACACCTCGCCCAGGTAGGCCGCGATGGAGTCCTCGACCGGCACGGTGACCGCGCCCCCCACGTGCCACCAGCGCCGCGGGGCCAGCCGCCGGGGCAGCACCCGGTGCGGCAGCACCGAGTACGGCCGCGGCGACCCGGTGCCCGGATACAGCAGGCGCACGGTCTCGCGGAGGTATCCGAGCCGCGCGGAGGCGTCCTTCATGCGTTCCTCCACAGCAGGGCGAACGAGATGAGATAGAGGCTCAGCGGCGTCACCAGGCCGTCGTAGACGAACATGTAGAGCAGCACGAGACCCATCACCAGCACCCCGGCCAGCCCGATCGGGGAGCGGTCGGCCCAGTGGCGGCGGATGGCGCCGAGGAAGAAGGCCACGTAGAGGGCGGCCCCGGTGAAGCCCTGGGTGATCAGCAGCAGCCAGAGCTGCCCGTCGCTGCCGAGCGGCGGGTGCCCGCAGGCCGCGCACCACTGGGTCTTGCCGGTGGTGATCGAGCGGTGGTTGCCGAGCGAGTTGCGGGTGTTGCCGTAGCCGATGACCGGCGAGTGACGGGCCGCGGCGACCGTGGCGGTCATGGTGAAGGCCCTGACGTCGTTGGAGTGCGGTTTGTCCAGCCGTTGGGCGAACACCGAGGCCAGCGGGCTGAGCGCGAACACCACCAGCCCGGCGGCCACCGCCCCGCACAGCGCGACCCTGGTACGGCCCGCCACCCGCACGATCAGGTACGCCACCGCCAGCCCCAGCCCGATCCACAGGCCGCGGTTGAGCGAGTACACGACGGGGACCGCGGCCAGCGCGATCACCAGGACCGCCAGCACCCGGCGTCCCCGCCCGCCGTACGTCCACCACCCGACGACGAACCAGATCAGCAGCACCGACGCGTTGCTGCCCCACGCGTTGGCCCATTCGAAGGGCGCCTCCGGCCTGGGCGCGGAGTAGCCGAGCACCTTCTGGGTCTGGGCGGCCGTGGGATGGATGAGGTTCTGGACGAAGGAGTTCTCGCTGATCCAGCCGGGCAGCAGCATCTCCACCGGCGAGGTGAAGCCGAAGTGCGGGAAGACCATGCCGAGCAGGCCGCCGGCGACCGTCGTGAGGAACAGCACGCCGAGCCAGCGCACCAGGCGCAGTTGCGGCAGCTCGCGCTCGGTCAGGTTGCCCAGGTAGAGCACCATGACCAGGACGGACACGTACAGGGCCAGGCGCATGGCCCAGCCGATCAGGCGGCCGGAGCTGAACTCGCCGTACGTGCCGGGCGGCAGCTCGTCCAGCATCATCGCGCTCAGCAGGTAGCCGGCGAGCAGCAGCAGCCACAGGCCGAACCCGTGGGGCACCCGGACCGGCCGGCGCCGCCACAGGATCACGGCCATCGGCGCGGCCAGCACGATCACCGACAGGCCGCCGAACCCCAGCGCCCACCAGACCGGGTAGCCGAGCAGGAGCGCCGCGATCGGCCAGGCTGGTCCTGTCACGTCTGCTTGCGTTGCCGGTGGTGGAACGACGGCATGGGCGTGGTCTCGGCCGCCAGGCTCACCTCCAGCTCGCCGGTGGCGACGAGCTTGCCGAGCGAGGTGTGGGTACGCGGCTCCAGCAGCGGGACGAACTCCGGCACCGCGTCGGTGGCCGTCACCACGCCGACGATCGGCACGTCGTGCCGCTCCAGATGGCGGGCGGCCGCCGTCACCTCGGGCGCGCTGACCCGGCCCAGCCCGACCAGCAGCAGCGCCGCGTCGGCCCTGGCCAGGTCGCGGACGTCGGAGCCGTCGAGCACCGACAGCGGCGCGCTGATGGCCAGCGGCTCGGCCAGCGAGGAGGCGTAGAGGTCGGGGGGCAGCGACCGGATCAGCAGCCGCTGGCCCGGACAGGCCGCGACCACGGCGCAGGCCAGCTCGTGCAGCACGCCGTGCTCGCGGGAGGCCGACAGGTCGGTCAGCACGGGCAGCCCGGTCAGCCGCTCGACGTCGGCGGCCGTGCGCAGCCGGGTGTCGAGCCGGTCGCGGGTGTAGGCCGCCGCCGCGCCGAGCAGCAGGCCGGCCATCAGGCCGGTGCCGAGGAAGAGCGGCAGGCTGGGCGAGCTGGGCCGGGTCGGCGGCAGCGCCTCGCTGATGACCGAGCCGGGGGTCACCGCGATCGTGCGCAGCGCGTCGTACTTGAGCGTCAGGCTGGCGGCCTGCCGGTTGAGCACGCTCTGGCGCTGGGTGGCGATGGCGTGCTCGGCGCTGCCCTTGGGCAGCCGGCCGACCTCTTTGATGGCCGCGTCGAGGCCCGTGTCGACCTGCTTGAGCTTGGCCAGCACCGCCTGCTGCCGCTCGGCCATCGCGGCCTTCGCGCTCTCGCGCCTGTTGGCCAGGTACGCGTCGGCGTAGGCCCGGGACTGAGCGGCGGCGGCCACGGGGTCGGTGTCGGTCACGGAGATCCACAACACCGCGGAGTTGGGCGGCACGGAGACCTCGACCGGCCGGGGCGCGGTGATCCGCAGAGTCTGGGCGACCCGGGCCGAGACCACCGCCGACTGGGCGATCTGGGCCTCGGTGTCGAGGTTGAGCGGCTCCCGCTGCCGGTTGCTCACCTGGTTGCCCTGGTCCTGGCCGTCGACGGACGTGACCAGGACCTGGGTGATCGCGGTGTAGGCCGGCGGTGTGGCCCGCATCAGGGCGAGCCCGGCGGTGCCGCCGACCACCACGCAACCGACGAGGAGCAGCCAGCGCCTGCGCAGCAGCGAGAGGTGCTCGTCCAGGTCGGCGCCCGGCGGGCGGCGCGCCTGGAGATCCGGCGACGGGCTCATGGGGACGGTCTCCTGGAGGGGATGCGCGCTGTCGCGAGTGGGCAACGCTGCGTCACTTGCCGCAGTGTGCGCCCACTATAGGCCGGACGGATATTACCCAAGTCGAATACTGAAGATTTTTTCCGGTACGGCCGCCAAGATGCCCCTTTTTGAAAGGATATTTCACAAAAAGCTGGGTGGATGGACGGGTGCCTTGAGCTGGGCAGACGAGCACACTGGCTGAAGTTCGAGGAATGGCATGGCAAGGTTCAGGTTTGACAGGCGGGGTCCGTCGACAAGGGGGTTGGAAGGCGTTGCAGATTCGGGGCTTTTCTCATTTCGCGACTTTCGCGACGAAAACCGCAATCATCTGCGCGGTGCTCGCCCTCCCGGCCGCCTGCTCGACGGCCGAGGGCGCGCCCGCCCGGGTCGACACCAGCACGGCCGAGCTGGCCGGCGCGCCCTCCTGCGCGGTCACCGCCAGGCTCATCCCCTCCTGCGGCGCCTGGTGGGGCGTGGCGCCCGAGGTCTTCACCGGCGCTCCCGTGGCCGAGGCGCTGCGCGGGGCCGAGTCCCGCATGGGCGCCGGCGCCGACGTGCTGCACGTCTACCATCGCGGCAGCGAGCTGTTCCCCACCCCGCAGGAGATCGGCCTGGCCCGCGACCCCGGCCGGCCCAGGCTGCTCATGATCAACTGGAAGCCGTCCTTCGACCGCACCTGGGCCGAGATCGCCGACGGCGCGCTCGACCGCCGCATCGACCGCCTGGCCGCCTACCTCAGGCGCACCTTCCCCGAACGTTTCTTCCTCACCCTCCACCACGAGCCGGAGAACGACGTGAACGCCCGCTCGGGGTCGGGCATGCAGGCCACCGACTACGCGGCGATGTACCGGCACGTCGTGCTCCGGCTGCGCGCGCAGGGGGTGAAGAACGCCGTGACGGTCATGACGTACATGGGGGCGCCCAACTGGGCGGCCAAACCCTGGTTCGAGGACCTCTATCCGGGCGACGACGTGGTGGACTGGGTGGCCATGGACCCGTACGCCGACGACCGGGTGCACGACTTCGACGGGCTGGTGAACAAGACCCGCAAGGAGTACGGGCAGTGGCCGGGGTTCTACCGGTGGATGCAGGCCCGCTTCCCCGGCAAGCCGGTCATGGTGGCCGAGTGGGGGGTGTTCGAGCGGCCGGCCGACCGGGCCTTCAAACGGCGGTTCTTCGAGTCGGTGCTGAGACAGATCAAGCGGTATCCGCAGATCAAGGCGTTGCTGTACTTCGACTCGCCGCGGGCGCCGCGCGGCAACACGAGCTTCGACTCCGATCCGGGTGCGGCCCGCGCCTTCACCCAGCTCGCCCGCGACCGCTACTTCCGCTCGACCCGCGTGCCGCGGCCCTGACGCCGCGCCTTCTAGCGCCGCGCCTCCAGGGGCCGCCCGACGGCCGCGTTCGCGTCGCCGCGCCGGGCGAGCAGGCCGCCGCGCAGTCGCCAGCCGGCGAACGTGACCGCGCAGGCGGCGACGAGGAGCCAGGCGGTGAGGGCGTTGCCGACGTCCAGGAGCTTGAGCGCGGAGGCGAGCAGCACGATCGCCAGCAGGGCCCTGATCAGGCCGCCCGGAGCGCGTGAGGAGATCCGCGCGCCGAGGTAGACGCCGGGGATCGAGCCGACGAGCAGCGAGAGCGTGAGCTCCAGCTTGAAGTCGCCGAACAGCAGGTGGCCGAGCGCGGCCGACGCGACCAGAGGCACGGCCTGCACGAGATCGGTGCCGACGAGCTGGTTGGCCTTGAGCGCCGGATAGAGCACGAGCAGGGCCACGATGATCAGCGAACCCGAACCCACGGACGAGATGCCCACCACGAGCCCGCCTACCGTACCGACCAGTAGGGTCGGAATTGGGCGCACGACGATGTCGTGGGCGCTCGACGAGCCGCCCCTCGCGCCGAGCCAGCCCTTGACCGCCATGCCCGCGACGGCCAGCAGCAGCGCCACGCCCAGCGCGTACTTGACCGCGTCGGTGACGGCGAACGCGCGGGCCAGGAACACCCCGCAGAACGCGGCCGGCACCGACCCCGCGCACAGCCAGCCCACCAGCCGCAGGTTGACCGTGCCGCGCCGCAGGTGGACGACGCTGCCGACCGGCTTCATCACCGCCGAGGCGACCAGGTCGCTGGAGACCGCGGCCAGCGGCGGGACGTTGAAGAACAACATCATCATCGGGGTCATCAGCGCCCCGCCGCCCATGCCGGTCAGACCGACGACGACGGCGACGACGAAGGACCCGGCTACCAGCGCGAAGTCGATCAACGTACCCATCCTCCGGACCGCAGCGCCCCCAGGACCTGGGAGACGGCCGCCTCGATCGAGATGTGCGTGGTGTCGATCACCAGGTCGGCGTCGTCCGGCTCCTCGTACGGGTCGGAGACGCCGGTGAACTCGGGGATCAGGCCGGCGCGGGCCTTGGCGTACAGGCCCTTGCGGTCGCGCCGCTCGCACTCCTCCAGCGGCGTGGCGACGTGCACGAGCAGGAAGTCGGCCCCGACGGACTCGACGCCCTCGCGCACCTCCTCGCGGGTGGCCGCGTAGGGGGCGATGGGGGCGCAGATCGCCAGGCCGCCGTGGCGGGCGGTCTCGGCGGCGACGAAGCCGATGCGCCGGATGTTCAGGTCGCGGTCGGCCTTGGAGAAGGTCAGGCCCTTGGACAGCAGGTGGCGCACGACGTCGCCGTCGAGGTAGGTGACCGTGCGGGTGCCGAGCTCCAGCAGCGCGTCGCGCAGGCCGCGGGCGATGGTGGACTTGCCCGAGCCGGACAGGCCGGTGAAGAAGACGACCAGGCCACGGCGGTGGGGCGGGCCGGGCAGCGTGACGGGCTCGGGGCCCGCGTAGTGCTCGGTGGCGCCGTAGGCGGTGGCGACGTGCTCGCGCAGTTCGAGGTCGATCTCCGGCTCCGCCCGCGGCGCCAGCGGGACGGGGACCACGAGGGTGCCCTCGGGCAGGCGTTCCCCGGCGCGGAGCGCGGCGCGGACGACCCCGGGGCCCGCCTCGCCGTACGCGAGGGGGAGCAGCACGATCACCGCGTCGAGCTCCTTGGCGGTGGCGGTGATCTCGGTGAGGTCGTCGAGCGGCCCGCGCATGGTGACGGCCAGCGCGGGCCGGCCGCCGAGCTCGGCCCTGACCTCGGCCGGAGTGCGGCGCAGCCGGGCGAACGGGCCGTGCTCGGGCGTGCCGAGCGCCTTGAGCGGGCCCGAGGTCAGGCCGTCGGCCTCGCGCGCGGCCACGGTGAGCACGGCCAGTGGCAGGCCCTCGGGGTCGAGCAGCCGCACCTCGTCGCCGGGCGAGACCTCGGCGGGAAGGTGGAGGGTGACGGGCGCGGGCCACGGAGTGCCGTCGGCGAGCGTGCCGCGCTCGTGCACGGCGTGGACGTCGTCGTGGCCCAGGAAGCCGGTCAGTGGCTCGAAGGCCCCGGACAGCAGCAGCTCAAGGTCGGCCAGCTCGTGCGCGTCCGGGGTCCACTCCACGGTTTCCGACATCCCAACTATTCCGATTGAATTGGTAGGAAAGGAGTCTACTCACTCATGGGGCCGTGTCGCTAGAGCAGGCGGGCGAAGTGATGTTGCGGCTTCCTGATCACCATGGTGATCTCGTCGTGGGAGGCGGTGTAGCGCCCGCCGCTCAGCCGGTCGACCAGCCTGACGGCGGCGGAGCCGAGCCGGCCGGCGCGGGCCGGGCCGCTGATCCGGCGCTCGTCGTCGATGATCATCAGGCCGCGGCTGAGACAGAAGGCGTGCATGCCGTCGCTGGAGGCCAGCGGCTCGTAGACGACGGGCAGCGGACCCGGCGTGCCGGGGGTGACGAGCGCGCGCCACAGCAGCCGCCGCAGCCACGACGGCGTGAGCCGGTCGAGCACCCCGTAGGCCGACTTCCTGTCGCGCATGCGCAGCAGCACCAGGCCGCCCGGGCGCAGCGACTGGAGCAGGCGGTCGAACACCAGCTCGGCGTGCTGGACGCGTTCGAGCAGGAAGGACAGGTGGATCACGTCGTAGGCGCGGTGCTGGAGCGGCACGCAGCGCAGGTCGCCGAGCGACCAGGCCACCAGGTCGGCGCGCTCCTCCACGACGTCTCTGATGACCGGGTGGTCCTCGTCGGCGCCCGTGGCCCTGGCCTCCAGCGGTTCCACGTCGAGCGGCTCGTCGTGGGCGCACCCCGCGACGAGCAGGTCGAGCCGCCGGCTGAACCGCCCGGCCCAGTGCTCGCGGATCCGTTGACCGAAGATGTCGCCTCGCTGGGCGACTGATCGCACCTCAGACATGTCACCTACAGTAATCAATCGAGCGGTCTCGGTTACGCACTTCCCTGCTAGCGTCCTGCCCCGTGGACGAGCAGGTTTACGTGGGGAACGCCGACATCGACGCCGCGGGCGACCGCGGCTGGCTGCTCGGTCACTTCAAACCCCTCGGCGACCCACGGCACAGTGAAGAAGTCGAGATCAAGTGGGGTGTGCACCCGGCGGGCGACGAGCGTGCCCAGTGGGTCAGGGGTGAGCAGCGCACCGCCCTGCTCGTCCTGATCAGCGGCCGGTTCCGGGTGGAGCTGCCGGGGCGCAGCGTGCTGCTGGCCGAGCGCGGCGACTATGTGGTGTGGGGCAAGGGCGTGGACCACTCGTGGGTCGCCGAGGAGGAGTCGGTGGTGCTCACCGTACGCTGGCCGTCGGTCCCCGGTTACCGGGTGCCGCACCCCGAGTAGGCTTGGTGGAGACCCCCGCGACCTTACCCGGCCGGGGGTAGTTGTGTTGCCGTCGTGGGGCTGTGGGCGTATCTGATGAGTCTTTCCGGACTGCTTGACCTTGTTGCCCTGGGGGCCGGGGCCGACCCGAAGCTGACCGCCGCGCTCGAAGAGGGCGGCGACGTCTCACTGATCGCGCCCTCGGCGCTGCGGCCGTTCGGCGTGGCCGCGCTGGCCGCGCACGATCAGCGCACCGTGCTGGCCGTCACCGCCACCGGGCGTGAGGCCGAAGACCTCGCGGCGGCGCTGACCAGCCTCGTCGAACCCAGCTCGGTCGCGGTGTTCCCGGCCTGGGAGACGCTGCCGCACGAGCGGCTCTCGCCGCGCAGCGACACCGTGGGCCAGCGCCTGGCCGTGCTGCGCAGGCTGGCGCACCCGGTCAAGGGCGACACCGCCGCCGGCCCGCTCGGCGTGGTGGTCGCCCCGGTCAGGGCGCTGCTCCAGCCGATCGTCAAGGGGCTCGGCGACCTGGAGCCCATCAGGCTGAGGGCGGGCGACGACGCCGACCTCGACGCGGTGGTCGAGCGGCTGGTCACCAACGGTTACCACCGGGTCGACATGGTGGAGAAGCGCGGCGAGGTGGCCGTGCGCGGCGGGCTGCTCGACGTGTTCCCGCCCACCGAGGAGCATCCGCTGCGGCTGGAGTTCTGGGGCGACACCGTCGAGGAGATCCGCTGGTTCAAGGTGGCCGACCAGCGCTCGCTGGAGGCGGCCGAGGACGGCCTGTTCGCGCCGCCGTGCCGCGAGCTGCTGCTGACCGGCGAGGTCAGGGCGCGGGCGCGGGAGCTGGCCCAGGAGCACCCGGCGCTCGCCGAGGTGCTCGACCAGCTCGCCGAGGGCCTGCCGGTCGAGGGCATGGAGGCGTTCGCGCCCGTGCTGGCGGGGGAGATGGACCTGCTGCTCGACCACCTGCCGATCAGGTCGGCGGTGTTCGTGTGCGACCCCGAGCGCATCAGGGGCCGGGCCGAAGAGCTCGTACGCACCTCGCAGGAGTTCCTGGAGGCGTCCTGGATCAACGCGGCGGCCGGCGGCGAGGCGCCGATCGACCTGGGCGCGGCGGCCTTCCGCACGCTGGAGGACATCCGCGGCCACGCCGACTCGCTGGGCCAGCCGTGGTGGACGATGGCGCCCTTCGGCAACGGCGTCGAGCTCGACGCGCAGGACTCCGAGGCGTACCGGGGCGACACCGCCAAGGCGCTGGGCGACATCAAGGGCTGGCTGGCCGAGGACAAGGCGGTCGTGCTGCTCAGCGAGGGCCATGGGCCGGCCGAGCGCATGGTCGAGCTGCTCAAGGGCGTCGACGTGCCAGCCAGGCTCCAGCGTTACCTGGACAAGGCGCCCGAGCCCAAGGTCGTGCACGTCTCGACCGGCCTGATCGAGCACGGGTTCATCACGCCGCGCCTGGCCGTGCTCACCCACCTCGACCTGGTGGGCCAGAAGGCGTCCACCAAGGACATGCGCCGGCTGCCCTCGCGCCGCCGCAACATGGTCGACCCGCTCCAGCTCAAGGTCGGCGACCACGTCGTGCACGAGCAGCACGGCGTCGGCCGCTACGTCGAGATGGTCCAGCGCACGGTCCAGGGCGCGACCCGCGAGTACCTGGTCATCGAGTACGCCAAGGGCGACCGCCTCTACGTGCCCACCGACCAGCTCGACGAGGTCACCCGCTACGTCGGCGGCGAGGCGCCCACGCTCAACCGCATGGGCGGCGCCGACTGGGCCAAGGCCAAGTCCAGGGCCAAGAAGGCGGTCAAGGAGATCGCCGGCGAGCTGATCAGGCTCTACTCGGCCCGCATGGCCTCGCCGGGCCACGCCTTCGGCGCCGACACGCCGTGGCAGCGCGAGATGGAGGACGCCTTCCCCTACGCCGAGACCGGCGACCAGCTCGAAGCCATCGACGAGGTCAAGCGCGACATGGAGCGCGGCATCCCGATGGACCGGCTGATCTGCGGCGACGTCGGCTACGGCAAGACCGAGATCGCGGTGCGGGCGGCGTTCAAGGCCGTCCAGGACGGCAAGCAGGTGGCCGTGCTGGTGCCGACCACGCTGCTGGTGCAGCAGCACATGTCCACCTTCACCGAGCGCTTCTCCAGCTTCCCCATCGCGATCAGGCCGATCTCGCGCTTCCAGAGCGACGGCGAGGTCAAGGGCACGATGGAGGGGCTCAGGTCGGGCGCGGTCGACGTCGTCATCGGCACCCACCGGCTGCTCAGCCCGGAGGTCAGGTTCAAGGACCTCGGGCTGATCATCATCGACGAGGAGCAGCGGTTCGGCGTCGAGCACAAGGAGGCCATGAAGCACCTGCGCACGCAGGTCGACGTGCTGGCCATGTCGGCGACGCCGATCCCGCGCACGCTGGAGATGGGCCTGACCGGCATCCGCGAGATGTCCACGATCCTCACCCCGCCCGAGGAGCGGCATCCGATCCTCACGTTCGTGGGGCCGTACGAGGAGAAGCAGATCGGGGCGGCGATCCGGCGCGAGCTGATGCGCGACGGCCAGATCTTCTTCGTGCACAACCGGGTGGCCTCCATCAACCGGGTGGCGGCGCGGCTGCGCGAGCTGGTCCCCGAGGCGCGCATCGCGGTGGCCCACGGCCAGATGAACGAGCACCAGCTCGAAAAGATCATGGTCGGCTTCTGGGAACGCGAGTACGACCTGCTCGTCTCCACCACGATCGTCGAGTCCGGCCTCGACGTGCCCAACGCCAACACGCTCATCGTCGACCGGGCCGACAACTACGGCCTGTCGCAGCTCCACCAGCTCAGGGGCCGGGTCGGGCGAGGCAGGGAACGCGGTTACGCCTACTTCCTCTACCCGCCCGAGAAGCCGCTGACCGAGACCGCCCACGAGCGCCTGGCCACCATCTCCCAGCACACCGAGATGGGCGCGGGCATGTACGTCGCGATGAAGGACCTGGAGATCCGCGGCGCGGGCAACGTGCTGGGCGCCGAGCAGTCGGGCTTCATCGCGGGCGTCGGCTTCGACCTCTACGTGCGCCTGATGTCCGAGGCCGTGCAGGAGCAGAAGGCCAAGCTGTCCGGGGCCGAGGTCCAGGAGGAGCAGCAGGACGTCAAGGTCGAACTGCCCATCAACGCCCACATCCCGCACGACTACGTCACCTCCGAGCGGCTGCGGCTGGAGGCGTACAAGCGGATCGCGGCCATCGTCGCGCCGATCCACATCGACGAGGTGCGCGAGGAGCTCACCGACCGCTACGGCAAGCCGCCGGTGGAGGTGGAGAACCTGCTGGAGGTGGCCCGCTTCCGGATCAGGGCGCGGGCGGCCGGGCTCACCGACGTCACGCTGCAGGGGCAGAACATCAAGTTCGGCCCGGCGCGGCTGCGGGAGTCGCAGCAGGTCAGGCTCGACCGGCTGTACAAGAAGGCCATCTACAAGCAGGCGGCCGAGACCCTGCTCGTGCCGGTTCCCAAGACCAAGCCGCTGGGCGGGCAGCCGTTGCGCGACCTCGATCTGCTCAAATGGTGCGGCGACCTGGTCGAGGCGATGTTTCTTGAGCCCGCGCGGGTAAGCTAAGCGCGGTTTTTGTTCGGAAAGGGACGCATGTGAAGTCGATTCGAGTGGCTGTGGCCGCCGGCGCGGTAGGACTCGCCGCGCTGACCGCCTGCTCTTCGCCCATGGAGGCCGGAGCAGCGGCCGTGGTCGGGAGCGAGCGCATCTCGGCCCGCGACCTGACCAGGAACGTTCAGGAGTACGAGACCGCGCTCAAGCGCGCCAACGTCTCGGCCGAGCAGCTCGGGGTGCCCGTCACCCAGTTCGTGCTCTACCGGATGGCGAACGAGAGCGCGTTCAGGCAGCTCGCGGCCAAGCACAACGTGCAGGTCAGCGAGGGCGAGATCGACGCCGCGCTCAAGGACCCGGGCCAGTACCAGTCGCCCGAGATCAACCTCATCGCCAGGGGCGTCAGCCCGGCCGACGCGCGCGGCTACCTGCGTGCGGAGCTGGGCGCGGTCAAGGTGCGCAACCAGCTCGGCAACGCCCAGGACCAGGCGGCCCAGGAGAAGTTCGTCAAGGAGCTGACGAGCATCAAGCCGATCTACAGCCCGCGTTACGGCGAGTTCACCCAGCAGGGCTTCGTCGACCCGGGCCGGTTCGGCAAGTCCTCCCAGCAGGCGCAGCAGCAGCCGCAGCAGGGCTAGCCCGATGCCGCTGATCGTCGTCACCACCTCGCCCAGGGTCGCGCCGGGCCTGCTGAGCGACCAGGCCTGGCAGGCGCTGCGCTCGGGGCCCGTCCTGACCGGCTCCGACGCCCACCCGCAGCTTCCCTATCTGGCCGCCGCCGGGGTCGAGGCGGAGGTCGTCGTGCCCGACGCGGTCGCGCTGTCCAGGCGGGCGGTGCGCGAGCGGGTGGTCTGGCTCGCCGGTGACGACGAGGACTTCATGCGCGCGATCGGGCGCGCGGCCATCGCGCTCGACGAGCCGCCGCTCATCGAGGTCGTACCCGGTTCGTACGACCTGCCCGGCTCGCGGGTGCTCGACCTGGTCGCGGTGATGGACCGGCTGCGCACCGAGTGCCCGTGGGACCGCAAGCAGACGCACGAGTCGCTGGTGCCGTACCTGCTGGAGGAGGCGTACGAGGTCCTGGAGACGATCGAGCAGGGCGACCACGCGGCGCTCCGCGAGGAGCTCGGCGACCTGCTGCTCCAGGTGGTCTTCCACGCCCGCGTGGCCGAGACGTTCGACATGGACGACGTGGCCGCCGGCATCGTCGAGAAGCTCGTCCGGCGGCACCCGCACGTGTTCGGGTCGGTGCGGGCGGAGAGCGCTGACCAGGTCAGCGACAACTGGGAGGCGATCAAGGCGGCCGAGCGGGCGGCCAAGGGCGAGGAGTCGTCGTCGGTGCTCGACGGCGTCCCCATGGGTCAGCCCGCGCTCGCGCTGGCCGCCCAGCTGCTGCGCCGGGCCGAGCGGGCCGGCGCGCCCGACGCGCTGGCGGCCGCGATCGGCCAGGGCGTGGCGCGGGAGCTGTTCGACCTCGTACGCCGGGCGCAGGAGGCCGGGCTGGACCCCGAGGCCGAGCTGCGGGCCGCGGCCCGCGCCTACCGCGACCGCGTACGCGCGTGGGAGTCGAACGCCTGACCGCCCTGGTTGTCGGAACAAGTCGCCAAATGCCAGGATCCTGAGGGGCTTGAACCGGCGAGCCGAGGGGGACTGGTGGTGGAGCTGAGGCCGCTGCGCTCGGGGGAGCCGCGGGAGGTGGCGGGCTACCGCCTGCTCGGCCGGCTGGGCGACGGCGGGCAGGGGTCGGTGTTCCTGGGCCGCGACGCCGACGGCGGACACGCGGCCGTCAAGGTCCTGCATCCGCGGCTGCTGGGCGACGAGCGGGCCACCCGCCGGTTCCTGCGCGAGAGCGTGACCGCGGCCAAGGTGGCGGGATCGCGTACGGCCAGGATCTACGGCAGCGGGCTGGCCGAGGGGCGGCCGTACATCGTCAGCGAGTTCATCGACGGGCCGTCCCTGCACGACCTGGTCTTCGACGGCGGCCCCCTGACCGGCGCGGAGCTGGAACGGCTGGCGGTCGGCACGATCACGGCGCTGACCGCCGTCCACGGGGCGGGCATCGTCCACCGCGACCTCAAGCCGAGCAACGTGCTGATGGGCCAGGACGGCCCCCGCGTGATCGACTTCGGCATCGCCAGGGACATGGACCTCTCCACCACCGCGAGCAGCGTCGTCGGCACGCCCGGGTACATGTCGCCGGAGCAGATCGCGGGGGAAAGCGCGACGTCCGCGTCCGACGTCTTCAGCTGGGCGTCCACCGTCGGGTTCGCCGCCACCGGGCAGCCGCTGTTCGGCCGGGACTCGATCCCCGCAGTCATGAACCGCATCCTGCACGCCGAGCCCGACCTGCGCGAGGTGCCCGAGCCGCTGCGGGGCGTGCTGCGCGCGTGCCTGGCCAAGGAGGCGGGGGCGCGGCCGTCGGCCGACGACGTGCTGGCGTGGTTGGCGGGGCGTACGGCGGCGGCGCCGCGCGGCCACGCCCCCAGGAGGGCGCCGCATGAGCCGCGGGGTGTGCGGGCGGCGGCTTCCGAGGCGCGGCAGGGGATGCGGTGGGCGGCGGCCGGGGTGGGCGTGCTCGTCGTCCTGGGCGTGGGGGCCGGCATGTTCTGGCGGAACGCCGGTCTTCCCGCCGTCGAAGGCCAGAACGGGGCGCCGGCGGCGTTCGGGGTCGAGCTCGGCCCCGAGTTCGGGCCCGCGTCCGGGGCGGACGTCGCGGCGATGGCCATCGGGCACCACAAGGGCGCGCCCGTCGTCGCCTACGCCGAGAGGTCCGGCAGGTCGATCGAGGTGTGGGACCCGCGCGTCGGCGAGCCGCTCGACCGGCTCCCGGACGCGGGCCCCACGCCGGTGCGCTCCCTCGTGCTGATCCCCGTGGGCGGCAGGCAGACCGCCGTCTGGACGGGTACGGACGGAATCGTGCGGCGCTGGCGCATCGGCGACGCCCGCCCCGGCGTGTGGCACCAGGTGTGCCGGTCGGAGGCCCGGCTGGCGTCCGGCCAGTGGCGCAAGCAGCCCGCGGTGGTGATCGGCTGCCCCGACGGTCAGGTCGTGACGCTCGACCTGACCTCCAACCGCATCGTCGCCAGCGACCGCCTCGCGACCGGCCCGGTCACCGCCCTGGCCTGGGACGAGTCCACCGGCAAGGCCCTCGTCGGCACCGGCCGGGGCCTGGTCGGGGCGCCCGCCGGGCTGCTCGGCAAGGGCGAGGTGCGTTCGGTCGCCGCGTTGGGCGACGGCCGGGCCGCCGTCACCACGGGCGGCTCGACCGCCGTGTACGACCTGGACAGCGGCGCCTTCGAGCGCGGCTTCAGCACGGGCGCGGCGGACGTCGGCGTCACGGCCGCGGGCGGGCGCCGGATGATCGCCGGCGGCGGCGACGGGGTGACCGTGTGGAACGCCGACCGCGGCGAGCGGCTGGGCGACCTGGCGCCGGGCCGGAAGGTCACCGGGCTGGCGGTGGGCGACGGGCTGCTGGTCGTCGCGACGGGCAGCCGCCTCCAGGCCTGGAGCCTGTCCTCGACCGGCTGACCCACGACGGGCCCGCGCCCGGGGCTCAGACCGGCTGACCCGCGACGGACCGCCCGGTCCGCGCCGGGGCTCAGACCGGCTGACCCGCGACGGGCCCGAGCTCGCGTTCCGGCGGCCGGGCCGTGGGGGCGACCGTGCCGTACCGGTGCACCGGGGTACCGATAGGCTCTGATGGCATATTGCCTTTCGCTTAAGGAGCGCTACCCGTGGCTACCATCGAGGTCGTTTACGCTCGCGAGATCCTCGACTCCCGGGGCAACCCCACGGTCGAGGTCGAGGTCGTGCTCGACGACGGCAGCAGCGGCCGGGCCGCCGTGCCGAGCGGGGCGTCCACCGGCCAGTTCGAGGCGGTCGAGCTGCGTGACGGCGGCAAGCGCTACGGCGGCAAGGGCGTGGAGAAGGCCGTGCTCGCGGTGACCGACGAGATCTTCGAGGAGATCAACGGGGTCGAGGCCGAGGACCAGCGCATCATCGACCAGATCATGATCGACCTCGACCGCACGCCCAACAAGGCCAAGCTGGGCGCCAACGCCATCCTGGGCGTCTCGCTCGCCGTCGCCAAGGCCGCGGCCGACAGCGCCGACCTGCCCCTGTTCCGCTACGTCGGCGGCCCCAACGCCCACGTGCTGCCCGTCCCGATGATGAACATCCTCAACGGTGGCGCGCACGCCGACACCAACGTCGACATCCAGGAGTTCATGATCGCGCCGATCGGCGCGGAGACGTTCCGCGAGGCCGTGCGCATGGGCACCGAGGTCTACCACGCGCTCAAGGGCGTGCTGAAGGAGAAGGGCTACGCGACGGGCCTGGGCGACGAGGGCGGCTTCGCCCCCAACCTGCCCTCCAACCGCGACGCCCTCGACCTGATCCTGGTCGCGATCGAGCGGGCCGGCTACGTGCCGGGCGAAGACGTGGCGCTGGCCCTCGACGTGGCCGCCTCCGAGTTCCACAAGGACGGCGTCTACACGATCGACGGCAAGGGCGTCTCGGCGCAGGAGCTCATCGCCTTCTACGAGGACCTGGTCGCCAACTACCCGCTCGTGTCCATCGAGGACCCCCTCGACGAGGACGACTGGTCGGGCTGGAAGGCCATCACCGAGGCTCTCGGCGACAAGGTCCAGCTCGTCGGCGACGACCTGTTCGTCACCAACCCCGAGCGGCTGGCGCGCGGCATCGACGAGGGCACCGCCAACGCCCTGCTGGTCAAGGTCAACCAGATCGGCACGCTGTCGGAGACCCTCGACGCCGTCGACCTGGCCCACCGCAACGGCTACCGGTGCATGATGAGCCACCGTTCCGGCGAGACCGAGGACACGACGATCGCCGACCTGGCGGTGGCGGTCAACTGCGGCCAGATCAAGACCGGCGCCCCGGCGCGGTCCGACCGTGTGGCCAAGTACAACCAGTTGCTGCGCATCGAGGAGCTTCTCGACGATGCCGCCCGCTACGCGGGTCGCGCGGCTTTTCCGCGGTTCCGACGCTAGTTTCGACTGACGGCTCGCGGCCGGGGAAGGTCTGACGGCCGCGAGCCGTACGTCGAAGGGGGTGTGCAGCATTGGCGAAGAGGCCGCAGCTGACCGGGCGGGCCGCCATCCTCGCGGTCGTGGTGTGCGCGATCGCGATGAGCCTGGCCTACCCTGTGCGCGAGTACATCAGCCTGCGCCGCAGCATCGCCGAGCTGCAGGCGGAGAAGGCCAGGGTCGAGGCCGAGCGGCAGACCCTGCTGGCGCGCGACAGACAGAGCGACGATCCCAACTGGATCAAACGCACCGCCAAGGAGCGGCTGCACTTCTGCGGCCCCGGCGAGAAGTGCTACGTGGTGATGGAGCCCGACCAGGGCAAGGAGCAGACGGCCGTGAAGCAGCCCGTCGAGGTGCCCCCGTGGTACCAGACGCTGTGGGAGTCGGTGGAGGCGGCCGACAAGGGCACGGGCCGCAGAGCGGTGGAGAGCAGCAGTGGAAAGTGACGACGTCGAGGCGGTCCAGCGGCAGCTCGGCCGTCCGCCCAGAGGTCTGCGCGAGGTGGCCCATCGCTGCCCGTGCGGCAACCCCGACGTGGTGGAGACCGCGCCGCGGCTGCCCGACGGGTCGCCGTTCCCGACCCTGTACTACCTGACCTGCCCCAAGGCCGCCTCGGCCATCGGCACGCTCGAAGGCTCGGGCCTGATGCGCGAGATGCAGGCCAGGCTGGCGACCGACCCCGACCTGGCGGCCGCCTACCAGGCAGCCCACGACGACTACGTCGCCAGGCGCGACAAGGCGGCCCACGACGAGGGCATGGAGCCGCTGCCCCGCGACATGCAGAGCACCGGCGGCATGCCGCTGCGCGTGAAGTGCCTGCACGCCCTGGTCGCGCACGAGCTGGCGGTGCCGGGGAGCAACCCGTTCGGCAGGGAGGCGCTCGACGCGCTCCCCGACTGGTGGAGTGACGGACCATGCGTGTAGCGGCCATCGACTGCGGCACCAACTCGGTGCGCCTGCTCATCGCCGACGTCCGCGACGACCTGCTGCACGACGTCGAGCGGCGGATGGAGATCGTCCGCCTGGGGCAGGGCGTCGACCGCACCGGCATGCTGGCGCCCGACGCGCTGGAGCGCACGTTCAAGGCGATGCGTTCCTACCGCGAGCTGATCGACCGGCATGGCGCGGTCGCGACCAGGGTGGTGGCCACGAGCGCGACCCGCGACGCCGGCAACCGGCAGGAGTTCGTCGACGGCGTCCGCGAGATCTTCGGCGTGGCGCCCGAGGTGGCGACGGGGGCGGAGGAGGCCGAGCTGTCGTTCACGGGGGCGACCAGGGGCCTGCTGCGCATCTCGCCGGAGACCGAGCTGCCGCAGGGCCCGCTGCCCCCGTACCTGGTGGTGGACATCGGCGGCGGTTCCACGGAGTTCGTGGTCGGCTCCGAGCACGCCGAGGCCGCGCTGTCGGTGGACATCGGCTGCGTACGCCTGACCGAACGCCACCTGCGCGACGCCGGCGACCCGCCGCCGGCCCCGGCGCTGGAGGCCGTCGTCGCCGACATCGAGGCGGCCCTCGACCGGGTCGCGGAGGCGGTGCCCGTCGAGCGGGCGCACACGCTGGTCGGTCTGGCCGGGTCGGTGACCACGATCGCGGGCATCGCGCTCGACCTGCCGGCCTACGACTCCACGCGTATCCATCACTCCAGGATCTCCGCCGAACAGGTCCACGAGGTGACGCGGCGGCTGCTCGCGATGACCCATGGTGATCGCGCCCGGGTTCCGGTGATGCATCCCGGACGTGTTGACGTGATTGGTGCCGGTGCCCTTATTCTTGACCGGATCGTGCGCCGTTTCGCGTTTTCGCAGGTCGTCGTCAGCGAACACGACATCTTGGACGGAATCGCCTGGTCTCTCGCCGGCTAGACCACCAAATCCGGACATTTCCGATCTATGTCCCGTGTTGAGTGTGCAATCACTATTGTGATTAGGTAAAGGCGCAAAACGGGGGCTTTGCCATTTTGCTGTGCACGGAAGGTGCCGGCGTGGCGACCGTTCCCGAGCGCGTCTTTTCCCTCACGGAATGGAGCACTCTCACATGATGTCTGTTGGGTTGGCACGTAAGGCGGCGGCGTTCGGCGCCTCCGCCGCCGTGCTGGCCGCCATGGCGGCGGGCCTGGTAGCCAGTCCCGCGCAGGCGGCGACCTCGTCCGCGGCCGGCAAGGCAACCACGGCCACCGCGGCCAAGTCCGCCAAGGTGTCGGTCACGGCGCCGAAGGCGTCCGACCAGGACTACCAGGGTTCCTGCCCGGTCAAGGTCAACTTCTCGGCCAAGATCAAGGTCCCGGTCAAGGGCAAGACCGAGCTCGCCTACCGTTGGCTCCACGGTGACGGGTCCAAGGGCAAGGTCCAGGTTGTCAAGCTCAAGGGCCACGGCACCAAGTCGGTCACCGTCAAGGAGTCGGTGACCTTCAAGGGTGACGTCAAGGGCTGGGAGGCCGTCCAGGTCCTCGGTCCGAAGAAGGTCACGTCCAAGAAGGGCTACTTCTCGGTCTCGTGTGTCGACCTCGGTGATGTCCGTACGGACAAGGACGTGTCGGTCTCGGCGCGCGCCTGGGCGAACCCCTCGTCCTACGAGGGCGTCTGCACCCCTGGTGACAAGATCGACTTCACCGGTCTGATCAGCGTCAACCACCCGAGCTGGGTCCGCTACCGCTGGATCCTGAACGGCGAGGTCGTCGACTACGGCAAGGTCAGGGTCTCGAGCAAGCGCAAGGTCGGCTTCGGCATCTCCCCGCGTCACAGCCAGCGTGGCTGGGCGCAGCTTGAGATCGTCGGCCCCGACAGCGCCCGCTCCAACCGCGCCTACTACAAGGTGTGGTGCAAGGACTCGACCCCCGCTCCCGCTGCGAAGGTGTCGGCCACCGACCTGGTGACGGCCACCAACAACAACGGCTGCAAGGTCGGCGCGCACGCCAACGTCAACGCGACCGGCGCCGCGCGCGTCCAGTGGACCTGGGCCCTCAACGGCGAGTCCGTCGCCAAGGGCGAGAGCTACTTCTCGGGCAGCGGCTCGAAGACCGTCGAGCTCCCCGAGCGGGCGCTGACCGGCGAGGCCGCCAAGGGTGGCAAGATCACCCTGACGGTCACCGGCCCGAACAACAACGACTCGATCACGCAGTCGTACGCGGCGTGCGAGGCTCCCAAGCCCACCGCGTCCGTGTCGGCCGTGTCGGTCACCGGTAACCGCAACGACATGTGCGCGGACAACCGTGGTCCCGGCGTGGACTTCTCGGCCACCCTGCACAGCACCGGCCCCACCACCGTCAAGTACTACTGGGTGGTCAACGGCGTCAAGGACGTCAACGTCCTGGAGCGTCAGGTCAACGGCGACGTCGCCGTGACCTGGGGTGTCGGTGGCACGCACAACAGCAAGGAGACGAAGGGCACCATCGAGCTCGTCGTCGTCAGCCCGAACGCCGCCTCGTCGGGGGTCGCCAACTACTCGGCGACCTGCCCGAAGGTCGACGCCTAAGCTGATCATGTGACCGGGCGGCACCCTAGGGGAGCCGCCCGGTTCTCTTGTTGCCACTACTGCGCTTTGCGCAGTACTCTTCTTTGCGTGGATAGCAGTCAACTGCTCAAGGGCGTGCTCGACCTGGCCGTCCTCGCCGTGCTCGACGAGCGCGACGGCTACGGCTACGACGTCGTGCGCAGGCTCAGGGAGGCGGGCCTGGAGGACGTGGGCGACGCCTCCGTCTACGGCACGCTGCGCCGCCTGTTCAAGGCCGGCGCGCTCAACTCCTACGTCGTGGCCTCCGACGAGGGCCCGCACCGCAAGTACTACGGGCTCAACGAGGTCGGCCGTACCCTGTACGCCGCCTCCGCCAAGCGGTGGACGTCGTTCGCGGCCACCATGGATTCCCTGCTCAAGGAGGGGCACGCATGACCGCGCCGATCACACCGATCACGCCGGAACAGTACGCGCAGGCCGTCCGCGACGCCCTGGCCGGTCACCCCGACCGGGACGAGCTGATCGAGGACCTCGACGACCATCTGGCCGAGATCGCGGCCGAGTCGGACCTGCCGCTGGAGGATCGGCTCGGGCCGCCCGCCGCGTACGCGGAGGAACTGGTGGCCGCCTACGGAGGGCGTCCCCAGAGCCGTCAGAGGCGCCGTCCGCGACCGGGGGTGTGGGCGGCGCGGGCGCACGCGGAGCTGCTGCGCCACAAGCCGTACCGGAGCTTCGCGGCCTTCCTGCCGGAGTTGCGGCCCGGCTGGTGGGTGCTGCGCGGCTACCTGCTGGCCATGCTGCTGCTGGCGATCACGGCGCGCGGCGGCGTCGTCCCGGCGAACCCGGCGGAGTGGGCGCTCGTGGCGGTGGCCGTATGGGTCTCGGTGTGGTTCGGCCGGGCCCGCGGGGGGCGCCTGGTCGCGCTGCTGGCGACGGGCGTCAACGTGCTGGCGGGGCTGGCGCTGCTCGCCGGCATGGCGGCGGCCTCCGACGGGGACGACCAGCCGGTCATGATGTCGGCGCCGGCCGACGTGATGCTCGTCGGGGGCGGCCTCGACATCTACAACATCAAGCCGTACGCCAAGGACGGCAGCCCGCTGACCGACGTCTACCTCTACGACCAGGACGGCAAGCCGATCACGCTCGACCCCGAGAGCCGCGGCTACAGGGTCGACCGGTCGTGCGGGGAGCCGGTGCTCAACCGCTACCCGCTGCCGCTGATCCAGGAGCAGGAGCTGATGGCGGAGAACGGCATGCCCACGGCCCCGCCCAGCGCGTGCCCGACGGCCTCCACGGCACCCCCCACCCCTACGCCCACGCCGACCACCGTCACGCCCGCGCCGAAGAAGACCGGATGATCGGGCACCATCGGTGTCATGAGCTTCGTACCACCCGGCACCGGCTGGCCCGGCGACCCCGCCACCCCTGACACCCCGGTGGCCCACGACCCCGCGGACGTGCGCCGCCTCGCCTCCACCGCCGGCACCCTCGCGGAGCTCACGGCCGAGCAGTCCGTCTGCCGCGCCTGCCCGCGTCTGGTGGAGTGGCGCGAGGAGGTGGCGCGCGTGAGGCGGCGCGCGTTCGCGGACGAGACGTACTGGGGCCGTCCCGTCCCGGGTTGGGGGGCCGAGCGGCCGAAGGTGCTGCTGGTGGGCCTGGCGCCGGCGGCCCACGGGGGCAACAGGACCGGCCGCATCTTCACCGGCGACCGCAGCGGCGACTGGCTGTTCGCCTCGCTCCACCGCTGCGGCCTGGCGGCCAAGGAGACCAGCACGTACGCCGGCGACGGCCAGGAGCTCATCGACACCCGGGTCGTGGCGTCGGTGCGCTGCGCGCCTCCGGCCAACAAGCCCACCCCCGAGGAGAAGGCCGCCTGCTTCCCGTGGATGGCGCGCGAGGTGGCGATGGTGGCGGGGAGCGTACGGGCGGTGGTGGCGCTCGGCGGGTTCGCCTGGCAGGCCATGTGGCCCGCGCTCAAGGACGCCGGCTACGAGCTGCCGCGCGTGCGGCCCCGGTTCGGCCACGGCGTCGAGGTCGAGGTCCGGTACGACTCCGTCCCCGTCACCCTGATCGGCTGCTACCACCCGAGCCAGCAGAACACCTTCACCGGCCGCGTCACCGCCCAGATGCTGGACGACGTCTTCCTCCGGGCCAGGTCGCTGGCGGTGTGACGCGTCCCACCATCCCCGGGTTGGACTCTCCGGAAGACCCCGACGTAAGCTTGTGAATGCTTTCACAAGCATTCCACGAGGGATGGGGCCTCAGGATGAACAAGCACATTTTGATCGTCGGCGGCGGTTACGTCGGCCTGTACACCGCGCTCCGGCTGCAGCGCCGGCTCCGCAGCGAGCTGCGCGGCGGCGAGGCGAGCATCACGATCATCGACCCCCAGTCCTACATGACCTACCAGCCGTTCCTGCCGGAGGCGGCGGCGGGCAACCTCTCGCCCAGGCACATGGTGGCCCCGCTGCGCCGGATCCTGCCCAAGGTGCGCATTCTCAACGGCACGGTCACCAAGGTCGACCACGCCGAGCGCGTCGTCACCTTCCAGCCCGCCGAGGGCGAGCCGCGTCAGGTGGCCTACGACCTGATCGTGATGGCCGCCGGGTCCATCTCGCGAACGCTGCCGATCCCCGGGCTGACCGACATCGGGATCGGGTTCAAGACCGTCGGCGAGGCCATCGCCCTGCGCAACCGCGTGCTGCACCTGCTCGACGTGGCCGAGTCGACCGTCGATCCCGAGGTGCGGCGCAGGGCGCTCACGTTCGTCGTGGTCGGGGCCGGCTTCGCGGGCGTCGAGGCGCTGGCCGAGCTTGAGGACATGGCCAAGGACTCCACCCGCTACTACCGCAACATCACCCCGGCCGACCTGCGCTGGGTCCTGGTCGAGGCCACGAACCGGGTGCTGCCCGAGGTCGGCCCCGAGATGGGCAAGTGGACGCTGGAGCAGCTCCGCGAGCGCGGCATCGAGGTCAAGCTGGACACCAGGCTGGAGTCGTGCGAGGGCGGCCACGTCGTGCTCAGCGACGGCACCGAGTTCGACGCCGAGACCCTGGTGTGGACGGCGGGCGTCAAGCCGAGCCCGGTCGTCAACGACAGCGACCTGCCCCTGGACGAGCGCGGCCGGATCAAGACCACCGCCGCCCTGACCGTCGCCGGCACCCGCGACGCCTTCGCCGCCGGCGACGCGGCCGGTGTGCCCGACGTGACGAACCCGGGCCAGTACTGCGCCCCCAACGCCCAGCACGCCGTGCGCCAGGCCAAGGTGCTGGCCGACAACATCGTCCGTCACCTGCGTGGCGAGGAACTGGTCGATTACCGGCACAAGTATGTCGGATCGGTCGCCGGGTTGGGCCTGCATCAGGGCGTCGCGAATGTCTATGGCGTGAAGCTGCGCGGTTTCCCTGCGTGGTTCATGCACCGCACCTACCATCTGTCGCGGGTGCCGACGCTGAACCGCAAGGTCCGTGTCGTCGTCGACTGGACCCTGGCCCTGTTCTTCAAGCGAGAGACCATCTCACTCGGTGAGATGGAGCATCCGCGCGACGGATTCAGGGCCGCGGTGGCGACGACCCGCCGCTAGCCCAGGCACGGCAGCGCCCCGGCGAACATCGCCGGGGCGTTTTCGGCACCCCTGAACTAAATGCGGAAGGGGTACCACGGGTGGGGCTCTCAGCGGTGACCGTGCTCGGCGTGGACCGGCCCGGCGTGATCGCCGCCGTCACCGGTTCGCTGGCCGACTGCGGCGCGAACATCCAGGACTCGACCATGACGCTGCTCGGCGGTTACGTGGCGATGATGCTGCTGGTCTCCGGCGATCTCGAACCCGACGAGCTGACGAAGCGGCTGTGCGCCCCCGAGCTGGTGGTCTCCGCCTCGGCGATCGAGGCGCGGCGGCACTTCTGCGACGACGGCGGCGGCCACGGCTACGTCCTGACCGTGCACGGCCCCGACCGGCCGGGCATCATCTCGGCCGTCAGCGCCGTGCTCGCCGCCGACGGCGGCAACATCACCGGCATGAGCACCCGGCTCACCGGCCGCCTCTACGTGCTCATCGCCGACGTCGAGCTGCCCAAGGACGTCGACGTCGCGGCCCTCATGCGCCGGCTGGCGGCCGTCGGGGCGGGGCTCGACTCGGAGATCACCTTCCGTCCCGTCGAGCCGGACCTGCTGTGACGGGCGCCAGAGGCACCCCGCGCCGGGTGCTCGGCGCGCCCCACCCGGCGCTGTCGGCCAGGGCCGAGCCGGTCGATCCGGCGGCCCCCGAGACCGTGACGGCCGCCGCCGACCTCCTCGCGACCCTGCGCGGCGAGATCGCCATGACCGGGCTGGCCGCCCCCCAGATCGGCCTGAGCTGGCGGCTGATCGCCTTCAACGCCTGGGCCCACCCCCGGGCCCGGTCGTGGGCCGGTGAGCTCGTCCTGGTCAACCCTCGCCTCACGAGTGCCTCCCATTGGGACGGCGGGCGCGAGGGGTGCGCGTCCATCGCGGGGCTCACCGCGGACGTACGGCGGGCGACGCGTATCACCGTACATGGGCATTTGCCGGGCACGGGGGAGCCGGTCACCGTCGAGGCGGACGCGTTCGAGGCCCGCTGCATTCAGCACCAACTGGACCATCTGGACGGTCTACTCTTCTTGGACAGAGTGTCAGGGGCGCTATCACTTCACCGCAGACTTCACACTTGTGACGCCTGATGCGAAGTTGTGCTCCTCGGAAGCATGGTCCGTTTCGTATGATTGCGGCGCCCCCGTAGCCCAATGGCAGAGGCAAACCCCTTAAAAGGGTTGTAGTGCGGGTTCGAATCCCGCCGGGGGCACCATTCTTAAGTGTCCCCGACCTGGGGTTTTCTCCGAGTGAAGCATCTTGTCGCGGCTGATGGTTCACTACTGCTATCAACCCGTCACACAATGCTTCCTCTCGTTTGCCGGGAAGACCCGGTGTGGTGAGGCGTCGGGAAGATTCCGTTTTCATCACGAAACCCAACAGAACACTGTTTCAATTGCCCGCGCCGGACTTACTGGCCGCCCGGCCGCCGGCCCCCGGGACGGCCGCGGCGACCTTGGGAACTCCCGCCCGGCCACGTTCGTTGTCCTCGCTGCCGAAGTCCCCCGACGAACTTCGATCTCAGCGTGAGTTGACCTAGGTGCCGCCAGGCCCCGTAGGCTCGGCGCCACAGGAGGCAGCGATGGAGAGCAAGAACCCCGTTTTCAGCAGGACGCGTCAGCAGCACGCGGGATGGGCCGGCCCCGCCCCGTCACCCGACACCCTGCGGAACATGTACGACGCCCCGTCGTACGCACCCCCGGCCCCGCCCGCCCACCGGGCGATGACCCTCGACGACGTCGTGGTCCGGGGCTTCCTCACCCTCGGAGCGCTCGTCGTGGCCGCGGCCGCGGCCTGGGTGCTCAACGTCCCCCCGGGGCTGGCCATCGGCGCCGCCGTCGTGGCCCTGATCCTCGGCCTGATCGCCTCGTTCACCCAGAGCACCAACCCGGCGCTCATCCTGGGTTACGCGGTCTTCGAGGGCGTCTTCCTGGGCAAGATCAGCCAGGTCTTCGAGGGGGCCATCAGCGGCATCGTCTTCCAGGCGGTGCTCGGCACGGCCTTCGCCTTCGGCGCGGTGCTGACCGTCTACTCGCTGCGGGTCGTACGCGTCACGCCCAAGCTGGTCAAGTTCGGCATGGCGGCCGCCATCGCGGTGGTCGGGCTGGTGCTGGTCAACCTGATCGTCGGGATCTTCAACGGCGTCGGGCTCGGCCTGCGCACCGACAGCCCGATCGGCTGGATCTTCAGCCTCGTCATGATCCTGGTCGGCTGCTTCTTCCTGCTCCTCGACTTCGACTCGATCGAGCAGGGCGTGCGCCAGGGCGCTCCGGAGAAGTTCGCCTGGCAGTGCGCGTTCGGCCTCACGCTGAGCCTGGTCTGGATCTACCTCGAGGTGCTCCGCTTCATCAGCTATTTCACCGGCGACGACTGATCGTTCACCTCCTGGGGGCCTCGCCGTAACGGCGGGGCCCTCTCTTTGTGCGACCGGAAATCTACCTGCCGTCACAGAATGATGCCTGGCTTGGGGGTTGCCATTCGCAGCGCGGTGTTGCAGTGTCGAGCAAAGGACCTTAATCCGCGGAGGTGCCCATGTCCTTGAACCACTCACCGGAGACGCAGACGAAGCTCATCGCAAGGGTCCCCACGATAACGGGACGCGAACTCCCCGAGTGGTTCCAAGCCATCGACAACGGCCCGTCCTTCCTGAGGTGTGACGAGCGGGCCAACTGGCTCGCCGACGAGCACGGGCTGACCCACGGCTACGCCGCCGCGATCGTGCTGGAGCACGAGCGGCACCGCCGTACCCGGATGGGCTCGATCTAGAGCTCTTCCCCACCCCGCGCCCGTGCTCGCCGCACGGGCGCGTCATCATGAACACATGGATCTGGACAAGGCACTCGGCTTCATCGAGACCAACCACCACGCAGTCCTGCTGACCAGCCGTCGCGGAGGGCACCCGCAGATGTCGCCGGTGCTGGCGGGCGTGGCCGACGGTCGCATCGTCGTCAGCACGCGCGAGACGGCGATGAAGGTGCACAACATCCGCCGTGATCCCCGCGTCTCCCTCTGCGTGCTCGCCGACGGCTTCTTCGGCCAGTGGCTCCAGGTCGACGGGACGGCCGAGATCGTCTCCCTGCCGGAGGCGATGGACCAGCTCGTCGCCTACTACCGCGACATCTCCGGCGAACACCCCGACTGGGACGGCTACCGCGAGGCCATGGTCCGCGATCGGCGCGTCATCGTCCGCGTGACCCCGCTCCAGGCGGGCCCGGACCGTCAGGGCTGACCCGCACCACGCGAAACGGCCCCGCACCGGCCGTGAGACCGGTACAGGGCCGCCTGGCACGATCTAGGACAGGCGCTCCAGCACCATCGCCATGCCCTGGCCGCCGCCCACGCACATGGTCTCCAGACCGAGGCTCTTGTCGTGGTGACGCAGGCTGTTGATCAGCGTCGAGGTGATGCGCGCGCCGGTCATCCCGAACGGGTGCCCCACGGCGATGGCCCCGCCGTTGACGTTGAGCCGGTCGAGGTCGATCCCGAGGTCCTGGTACGACGGGATCACCTGCGCCGCGAACGCCTCGTTGATCTCCACCAGGTCGATGTCCTCGACCGCCATCCCGGCCCGGGACAGCGCCTGCTTCGAGGCCTCCACCGGCCCCAGGCCCATGATCTCGGGCGAGAGCCCGCTGACGCCGGTGCTGACGATCCGGGCCAGCGGCGTGATGCCCAGCTCGGCCGCCTTGACGTCGCTCATGATGACCAGGGCCGCCGCGCCGTCGTTGAGCGGGCAGCAGTTGCCGGCGGTGACCGTGCCGTCGGGGCGGAAGACCGGCTTCAGCGAGGCCACCCCCTCGTACGTGGTGCCGGCCCGGGGGCCGTCGTCCTTGGCGACCACGGTGCCGTCGGGGAGGGTGACGGGGGTGATGTCCTTCTGCCAGAACCCGTCGGCAAGCGCCTTCTCGGCCAGGTTCTGGGAGCGCACGCCGAACTCGTCCTGCTCGCGGCGGCTGACGCCCTTGAGCTGGGCCAGGTTCTCGGCGGTCTGCCCCATGGCGATGTAGATGTCGGGGACGGCGCCGTCCTCGCGCGGGTCGTGCCAGGTCTGACCGCCCTCGGCCGCCTGCTTGGTGCGGCCCAGCGCGTCGAGGAAGAGCGGGTTGTGGGTGTCGGGCAGCGAGTCGGAGTTGCCCTTGGCGAACCGGGAGACGGTCTCGACGCCGGCCGAGACGAACACGTCACCCTCACCCGCCTTGATCGCGTGGAAGGCCATCCGCGTCGTCTGCAGCGAGGAGGAGCAGTAACGCGTGACGGTCGTGCCCGGCACGGTGTCGAGCCCGAGCAGCACCGCCACCACCCGGGCCATGTTGAAGCCCTGCTCGCCGCCCGGCAGGCCGCAGCCGAGCATGAGGTCGTCGATCGTGTTCGGGTCGAGCTGGGGCACCTTGGCCAGCGCCGCCTGGATCATCTGTACGGTCAGATCGTCGGGACGGATGTCCTTGAGCGACCCCTTGAAGGCTCGTCCGATCGGGGAACGCGCGGTTGCGACGATGACTGCCTCGGGCATGGCCCCTCCTTGTGTCCGGCGCTGATATTAGAACTATATTCCAGTCCTCCTCGCAAGCACCCCGGGGCCCCGCGTCAGCCGTACATGCCGGGGGCGGTGGCGGTGTGGTCGTTGACGGCGTGCACGGCGCCCTTCTCGTCGCGCCACAGGCGCCAGCCGTCCTGGCTGCCGGTGAACCAGGGTGGCGGGGCGCTCATGGGGGAGACGCGGGTGCCGCTGCCGAGGTCGTACTCGCAGACGGCGGCCGTGGAGTAGAAGCCGGGGGCCTGGCCGCGCAGCGGCAGCGGCTTGGGGTCGGTGACGCAGAAGGACCAGCCCCGCTCCTCGCCCACCTGTGCGGGCTTGCCCGAGACCAGGTCGAAGGCGCTGCCCTTGGCGTCGTGCTTGAGGAAGCCCAGTTTGTCCATGCGGTCGGGGAAGGCCAGCCACCAGCCCGAGCCGGGGACGTCGGAGGCGGTGATCTGGCCGACCACCCGGCCGGTCTCGGAGTCGAGCCTGGCGAAACCGCCGTAGGCGCCCTGGCGGTCGACCGGGCGTACGACGGGCGCGTAGCCGGGGCTGCCGCTCGGGTAGACGCGCACGACCGAGGGACGCATCCAGTTGACCGTGCCGTCGCCGATCCGGATGGAGAACAGGCCGAAGGTGGAGACCTTCTTCGTCTGGGGGTTGGTGTAGGGGGCGACGTAGCCGACCAGGTTGTCGCCGGTCGAGCCGAACGCCCACCCGCCCGACAGGTCGATGCCCGGTCCGAGCGCCTGCTCGATCGGCTGCTGCCACTGGAGCTTGCCGGTCTTGACGTCGTACGACTCGATCATGGGGTTGGCGGCCATCCGCAGCAGCAGGACCCGGGCCGGGTCGGACCACTCGACCTCGGAGATGCCGGGCAGCTTCCACATCACCCGGCCGGTGGCGGGATCGAGCACGACCATGCGGGCGTGGGCCAGGGCGGTGTGCTCCGACACGCACAGGTACGGGCCGCAGCGCTGCGGCCCGAACGTGGAGTGCATCGGCCGGGTCCACTTCTGCGCCCCGGACCGGGCGTCGCGGGCGATGAGGGTGGCGTTCCAGCGCCCCTTCCTGGTCGGGTCGAGCGCCACGATCACCCCCTGGCCCTTGGCCGTCTCCACGATCGCGGGGGCCGAGACGCCCATGCCGGGCAGGCGGCCCGCCATGGTCGCCGGGTACGCCCACAGGCGCCGCCCGTTGTCGAGGCCGAGCGCCACGGTCTCCAGCGTGCCGTCGGGCTTCATGGACGTCGTGGTCACCACACCGGCCGCGGACACGATCCGGCTGACCGCGTTGACCTGGGTGTTCTGCCAGGAGGGGAAGTTCGCCGTGGCGGCGTCGCTGCCGGAGCAGGCGGTCAGGGCGAGGGTCCCCGCGAGGGCCAGGGAAGGTTTCATGAGGGGCCGGAGCACAGACAATTCACTCCAAAGAGAACGAGGAGTGACGGCTAGGGCTCGGAGGGTGACCGGATCAGGGGTCGTCAAGCCCTCCGCCACGCACGTTCACGCGTCGGTGGGGGGCGTCGAGTCGTCCGCCGGGCGCGCTCAGGCGTCGGTGGGCGTCTCGCCGAGTCGCCGGCGGAACAGCGTGGCCCACTTGCCGTGGAGCCCCGTCGCCCGCCCGTCGACCCGGGTCGCGCTGACCTCGGTGCCGGGCTCCTCCGCGGCCGTTGCCGCCGCAAGGTAGATCGGTTGCAGTCCTTCGCCCCGCGCGGGCCGCGGCTCAGGCCACAGCCCCAACGCAGCGCACACCGACGGTAGCACCGCGTAAGCGGCCTGCGCGTAACCTCGGTCAGATGGATGGAAACGATCCGGTCCGAACATTTCTGTCGGATTTGTATCGAATTCCGGCCCCAGGACGTCGGCGAACGCCACCGTCCGGCCGCCCGCGTCCACCACGGCGACGGTCTGGGCCGCCGCGAGCTGACGGCTCCACCGCCGGGTCACCCAGCGCAGCGGCTGGGCGATGGGCCGCACCGTGCCCAGGTCGGGGCAGGTGCCGACGACCACCTCGACGCCCGCCTCGCGCAGCCGCCGCACCGCCTTGGCCAGATGGCGCACCGCGACGGCCGGCGGCGTCTGGGTGATGATGTCGTTGGCGCCCACGAAGATCACCGCCACGTCCGGGCGCATGGCGAGGGCGGCGTCCACCTGTTCGGGCAGCTCCGCGGAGGGGGCGCCGGACTTGCCCGCGACGAGCAGGTGCACCGGGCGCTCGGCCACGGCCGCCACGCCGTTGGCCAGGAGTACGGCGGGGGTGTGGCTGGGATCGGTCATGCCCAGGCCCACCGAGGTTGAATCGCCGAGCATGACCATGTTGAGGGGGATTCCGTGGAAATCGCCGTAGATGCCGTCCGAGGGCGGTCCGTCCAGACCGTGAGGGCGGCCGATGGCCTTGCGTGCGAGCAGTCCCTCAGCGATCAGCAGGCCGTACGCCGTGGCTCCGAGCGCCGTCAGCCCGCCACCTCCGAGCGCGGCCGCCATGGCGATCCTCCTGGCCGCGCGTGCCATGCCTGCTGCCCAGACCACGTAGTGTCCTCCCGGTCGAACTCGGCGGTAGCGTTTGCTTGAAAACTAGCCGAGGGCCTGCCACCCCCAATGGATCTCGGCCTCGGGCAAGCTGATCAAGCTTCGGCAAAGAAGGTGAACACCTCGGTGCGCGTTTACGATTCCCTGGTCGATCTCATGGGGAACACTCCGCTCGTCCGGCTGCACAAGGTCACGGCGGGGATCTCCGCCCAGGTGCTGGCCAAGGTCGAATACTTCAATCCCGGCGGTTCGGTCAAGGACCGCATCGCGCTGCGCATGATCGAGGCCGCCGAGGCGTCGGGCGCGCTGCGGCCGGGCGGTGTCATCGTGGAGCCGACGTCCGGCAACACCGGTGTGGGCCTGGCCATCGTGGCCCAGCAGAAGGGCTACCGGTGCCTGTTCGTGGTGCCCGACAAGGTGGCCCAGGACAAGATCGCGGTGCTGCGCGCGTACGGGGCCGAGGTCGTGGTCTGCCCGACCGCCGTCTCGCCCGACCACCCGGAGTCGTACTACTCGGTCTCCGACCGGCTGGCCCGCGAGATCCCCAACGCCTGGAAGCCCGACCAGTACTCCAACGTCAACAACCCCGACTCCCACTACCACTCCACCGGTCCCGAGCTGTGGGAGCAGACCGACGGCCGGATCACGCACTTCGTGGCGGGCATCGGCACCGGCGGCACGATCAGCGGCACCGGCCGCTACCTCAGGGAGGTCTCCGACGGCCGGGTGAAGATCATCGGGGCCGACCCCGAGGGCTCGGTGTACTCCGGCGGCTCCGGCCGTCCGTACCTGGTGGAGGGCGTGGGCGAGGACATCTGGCCGGCCACGTACGACACCGGGATCTGCGACGAGATCATCGCGGTGTCCGACAAGGACTCCTTCAACATGACCCGCCGCCTGGCCCGCGAGGAAGGGCTGCTGGTCGGCGGCTCGTGCGGCATGGCCGTGGTGGCGGCGCTGCAGGTGGCGGCCAAGGCCGGGCCCGACGACGTGGTGGTCGTGCTGCTGCCCGACGGCGGCCGCGGCTACCTGTCGAAGATCTTCAACGACGACTGGATGGCCGACTACGGCTTCCTGACCACCAGCTCGGACGAGGGTCTGGTCGGCGACGTGCTGGCGCGCAAGGGACCGGGCCTGCCGGAGTTCGTGCACGCCCACCCGCACGAGTCGGTCGGCACGGCCATCTCGATCATGCGCGAGTACTCGGTGTCGCAGCTCCCGGTCATGAAGGAGGAGCCGCCGGTCATGGCGGCCGAGGTGGTCGGCTCGATCGTCGAGCGCGACCTGCTGGAGGCTCTCTACCACGGCAGGCTCGCCTCCGACGACCCGATCTCCGACCACATGTCGGCGCCGCTACCCACGATCGGCAGCGGTGAACCCGTCGCGCGCGCGGTCGAGGCGCTGGAGAAGGCCGACGCGGCCGTCGTCCTGGAGGACGGCAAGCCCGCCGGGCTGATCACCCGGCAGGACCTGCTCGCCTTCCTCGCCAATCACTGATCAGGGTTCCTGATCGACTCGATCACGGTGCCGAGGCCCTCGTGGCCCCGTCCCTCGGCGTCGGCGCGCTCGAAGAGCCGCTTCAGCGCGTTCGGCACCGTGGTCTCCACCCCCGCCTCGGCCAGCGCGTGCACGACGTGGCCCAGGCCGACGGCCTGCATGTGCAGGGAGTTCAGCTCGCCGGGGTAGACGCCGGCGGCGAACTCCTCGGCCAGGACCTTGGCGAACCCCATCGTGCCGTCGCCGCCGAGCTGGGTGAAGGTCTCCCGCGCGTACGGCAGGAACTCCAGCGGGGAGACCCCGGCCGTGCGCAGCATCGCCATGGCGTGCATCTGGCTGGTCAGGCTCGACCAGAAGATCAGCAGCAGCGACTGGTAGTACATCATCGCCAGGCCCTCGTCGTCGCCGACGTGGACGACGTCGCCGAGTGCCCTGAGCGTCGCGGTGTGCCGGTCCAGCACGTCCTTCGGGCCGCTGTAGAAGGAGTACGCGCCCGGCTGCCCGATGCCCGGGGGCGGGACCATGATCCCGGCGGTGATGAGCGTGCCACCGCGTCCGGCCACCCAGCGGGCCGCCGCGCGCAGCTCCTCGGGGGTGCCCGAGCTGAGGTTGACCAGCACCTTCCCGTCGAGCCTGGCCTCGCCGAGGCTGTCGTACATCGCCTGGTAGGCGATCTGGCTGATCACCAGCAGGTCGCCGTCCGCGGCCGAGGCCGCACGCCGGGCTCCCCGGGCGACCAGCGGTTCGGTCTTGCTCGCCGTACGGTTCCACACGGCCACGTCGAAACCCGCGCCGAGGAACGTCTCGGCCATCTTCGACCCCATCGGGCCGAGTCCCACAACTGTCACCTGAGTCATGACAGGGAGCCTGCGACACCGCGCTACGGAAATCCTTACGACCGGCTACGGGTTAGGCTCTGCATGGTGCGATTCGGGGTGCTCGGCCCGCTGGCCGTCTCGACCGGCGGCGAGGAGGTCCACGTCGCCGAGCCCAAGGTCCGCGCGCTCCTCGCCGCCCTGCTGGCGGCCGGCGGCGGTCCGGTCTCCGCCGACCGGCTGATCGACGACCTGTGGGGCGACCGGCCCACCCGCAACCCGCTCGGCACCCTCCAGGCCCGCGTCTCCCAGCTCCGCCGCGCGCTCGGCGACCCCGCCGTGATCGTCCACGGCCCGGCCGGTTACCGGCTGGCCGCCCACGACTCCGACGCCGCCCGCTTCCGCGCGCTGGCGGGCCGCCGCGGGGCCGCCCCGCGTGAGCGGGCCCGCGAGCTGGAGCAGGCCCTCGCGCTGTGGCGGGGTCCGGCCTACGCCGACTTCGCCGACGAGGGGTTCGCCCGTGCCGAGATCACCCGGCTGACCGAGCTGCGCCTGTCGGCCCTGGAGGAGCAGGCCGAGGTACGCCTCGCCCTCGGCCAGGACGTCGACCTCGCCGACCTGGTCGCCCGGCACCCGCTGCGCGAACGGCTGCGCGCCTCGCACATGAAGGCCCTGTACCGGGGCGGCAGGCAGAGCGAGGCGCTGGCCGGTTACGAGGAGCTGCGCGTCAGGCTGGCCGAGGAGCTGGGGCTCGACCCCTCGCCGGAGCTGGCCGCGCTGCACCGGGCCATCCTGCGCCACGACCCCGCGCTGACCGCCCCGCCGCCCGCCGACCCCGGGCCGCGCACCAACCTGCCCGCACCGCTCACCGCGCTGATCGGCCGCGACGGCGACCTCGCCGAGGTCGCCGGCCTGCTGGCGGAGTCGCGGCTGGTGACCCTGACCGGGTCCGGCGGCGTGGGCAAGACCCGCCTCGCCCTCGCCGCGGCCCGCCGCCTGGCCTTCCCCGACGCTTCCGCCGATGGTTCCGCCGGCGGGTTCGCCGACGGGTTCGCCGACGGTGTGTGGCTGGTGGAGCTGGCCGGGGCCGCGGACGTGGCCGAGGCGGTGGCGGCCGTGCTGGGCGTGCGCGACGACGACTCCGTGCCGCTGGCGTCCAGGCTGGCCAGGGTGCTGGCGGGCGGGAGCGCGCTGCTGGTCCTGGACAACTGCGAGCACCTGGTCGAGCAGGTCGCCGGGTTCGTCTCGGCGGTGCTGCGGGCCGCGCCGGGCCTGCGCGTGCTGGCCACCAGCCAGGAGCCGCTGGGCGTGTCCGGCGAACGGGTCCGCGTCGTCCACCCGCTGCCCGAGCCCGACGCCGTACGGCTCTTCGCGGCCCGCGCGGACGTCGAGCCCGGCCCCGCCGTGGCCGACATCTGCCGGCGGCTCGACGGCATCCCGCTGGCCCTGGAGCTGGCGGCGACGCGGGTGCGGGCGCTCGGCGTACAGGAGCTGGCCGCCCGGCTGGACGACAGGTTCAGGCTGCTCAGCGCCGGGATGCGGGACGCGCCGGCCCGGCAGCGCACGCTGCGGGCCACCATCGACTGGAGCTGGGAGCTGCTGTCGGCCGAGGAGCGCACAGTGCTGCGGCGGCTGGCCGTGCACGCCGACGGCTGCACGCTGGAGGCCGCCGAGGCGGTCTGCGCCGAGCCCGGCGTGGACGTGCTCGACGTGCTGGCCAAACTCGTGGACCGGTCGCTGGTGGTCGTGGCGAGCGGGCCACGCTACCGGCTGCTGGAGTCGGTGACCGCCTACTGCCTCGAACGGCTGCGCGAGGCCGGCGAGCACGACCTGCTGCGCGAGCGGCACGCCCGCCACTACACCGGCCTGGCCGCCCGCGCCGAGCTGCGCGGCCCGCGCCAGCACGAGTGGCTGGACCGGCTGGACGCCGAGAGCGCCAACCTGCGGCTGGCCCTGTCCGGCCCCGAGGCCCTGCGCCTGGCCAACGCGCTGGCCTGGTACTGGATCCTGCGCGGCAGGCTGCGCGAGGCCCGCAGGTCGATCGAGGCGGCGCTGGCGGCGGGCGGCGAGGAGAGCGCCGCCGCCCTGGCCTCGGTCTGGCTGGCCGGCATCGGGCTGCTGCTCGGCGAGCCCACCCCGCCGGTACGCCGGGCCGCGCTCGACCGTACGGGGGCCGCGCTGGCCGACTGGTTCCTGAGCTTCGTCCGCTGGGCGTACGGCGACCACGCGGCGCACCGGGCCGCCGTCGGGCGGGCGCTCGCGGCGTACGAGGAGCTGGGGGACCGGTGGGGGATGGCGGCGGCGCTGTGCCTGCGGGGAAAGCTCGCGGTGGGCCGCGGCGACCTGGCGGCGATGGAACGCGACGGCGAGCGGGGCCTGGCCGTCTTCCGGGAGCTGGGGGACGAGTGGGGGCAGGTCGAGGCCATGGACGTCCTCGACCGGGTGGCCGAGATCCGCGGCGACTACGAGGGGGCGGCCCGGCTGCGGCACGAGGCGCTGCGGCTGGCCGAGGGGCTGGGGTTCGACGTGTCGTTCAAGCTGGCCGCGATCGGACGGCTCGCGCTGCTCACGGGCGACTACGAGCGGGCCGACGACTTCCACGGGCGGGCCTTGCGGCTGGCGGTGGCGCAGTCGTACCGGTCGGCGGAGGAGAACGCGCTGCTCGGCCTGGCCATGAGCGCCCGCAGGCAGGGGCGGTACGAGGAGGCGGAGTCGTACCTGCTGTCGGCGCTCGACTGGCTGCGGAAGGTGGACGGCACGCCCGGGACGGCGTTCGTCATGGCGGAGTGGGGGTTCGTGGCCGAGCAGCGCGGCGATGCCGGGACCGCGCTGGCCCGCCATCACGAGGGGTACGGGGACGCCTGCGCGACGGGCGACCCGAGGGCCGTCGCGCTGGCCCTGGAGGGGCTGGCGGGCGCGCTGTCGATCGCGGGCGGGGAGCGGCTGGAGGAGGCGGCCGGGAAGCTGGGACGGGCGGCGGCGATCCGGCGAGCCGTCGGCGCGCCCCTGCCCGCCGGCGAACGCCACGACGTCGACCGCATCACCAGCCGCCTGCGCGCCGCCCTCGGCGAGGACCACTTCACCCGCTCCTTCACCGCGGGCGAGCTCTCCCTCGGAGAAGCCCCTCTCGGCTCAGGGCAACTCGACCTCGGTGAGCCCCCTCTCGGCTCGGGGCAACTCGACCTCGCTGAGCCCCCTCTCGGCTCAGGGGAGGGGGAACTCGGCGATCACTTCCCAGGGGCCCTCGGGGGACGGGCCCGCGTAGAGCCTGCCGCCCAGCGCCTCCACCCGCTCGGCCATGCCGACCAGCCCGAACCCGCCGCCCAGCCGGGACACCCGCGGGTCCGACGCGGTTGAGCCGAAGTTCCGCACCCGCAGCACGACGACCCGCTCGTACCGCCGCAGATCGGCCTCGACCCAGGCGGCCCGGGTGGCGTGCTTGCGCACGTTGGTGAGCGACTCCAGCAGGACCCGGTGCAGCGTCGTCATCACCTCCGGCGGCAGCGTGCGGTCGTCGATGCCCGACCCGATCTCGAACGCCACCTTCGGCCCCTCTACCGAGAACCGTTCGGTCAGGAGCCGCAGGTCGGCCAGCGTCGTGCCGGGCCTGCGGTCCGCCTCGTCCTCGGTGCGCAGGACGGTCACCATGCGCCGCATCGAGGTCAGCGCCTCCGACCCGGCCGAGGCGATCGCGTCGAGCGCGGGCAGCACCGCCTCGGGCTTGTGCTCGGCGACCGTACGGGCGGCCTGGGCCTGGACGACGATGCCGGTGATGTGGTGGGCGACCAGGTCGTGCAGTTCCCTGGCCAGTTCGAGGCGTTCGGCCCGCCGTACGGAATGCACCGCCTCGGTACGGCGCTCCTGCTGGAACCGTAGGTAGCCGCCGATGCCCGCGGCCATCGACCACCCCGCGAACAGCAGGAACGCGAACGCCAGCCCCGCGGTGGGGTAGTCGCGCCTGGCCGACTCAGCCATCAGCACGGCCAGCCCCACGAGCGCCAGCACCGCCGCCCGCCGTACCGGCTCCACGTGCCGCAGCACGCCGATGAGAAGGACCAGCAGCGACCCCGTCTCGGCCATGCCGGGCGCGCCCAGCGCGTCGACCGACGCGATGACCAGCGACACGGCGAAGGACAGCCCCAGCAGCGCGCAGAAGCCCTCAAGCCGGTGGCGGCGGCGCAGGACGACCGCCGCGATCCCGGCCGCGCCGCAGAACGGCACGAACCACTGCAGCCCCCCGGTGCTGACGGCGATGGCCAGGTCGAGCATCAGCATCAGGCCGAGCCAGCCGAGCATCGCGATCTCGCTCAGCCGCCGGACCCAGTACACGACGCCCTTCGAATCCCCCACGTCACGAGAGTAGGCCGGAAGTCGGACAACTCGTATCAACCGATCGGCCGACCCGGTCGCCGGCGGACCAGCCCTTCAGCGGAGGCGGCGGCGCAGGCCGCTCGGCGATGCTGGAAGCACGTCGGAAGGGGGACAGGACATGGTGGTCATCGGATTCGTTCTGCTGGGGTTGGGACTGGTCGTCACGGCGCTGCTCGCGCTGGCCGACCCGGTGTTGCTCTCCCGCATCAACGGGGAGGACGCGGAGGGCGGCAGCGGCCGCCACATCGACGTGGAGATCGTACGGCTCAGCGCCCCGGCCGCGACGGCACGCGAGCCCAGGGCGGCCCGAGCCGCATGAACGTGGCCCGCGCGGGCATGGCGCGCGGGCCCGGGGCGGGCGCAGTCGGGGGACGGCCCCGCCTTCGGCCCGCGGTCCGTTGGGGAACGGATCGCGGGCCGCTTTCCGTTAACGTGGGGCCTATGACCAACGGTTTTGAGACCCTGGCGATCCACGCAGGTCAGGAGCCCGACCCGCTGACCGGCGCGGTCGTGCCGCCGATCTACGCCACGTCCACCTACAAGCAGGACGGCGTGGGCGGCCTGCGTTCGGGATACGAGTACAGCCGCTCGGCCAACCCCACGAGGACGGCGCTGGAAGAGGCGCTGGCCGCCGTGGAGGGCGGCGCGCGCGGGCTGGCCTTCGCCTCGGGCCTGGCCGCCGAGGACACCCTGCTGCGCACGGTGTGCAAGCCGCAGGACCACGTGATCATCCCCAACGACGCGTACGGGGGCACGTACCGGCTGTTCGCCAAGGTGCACGAGCGCTGGGGCCTGCACTACGACCCGGTGCCGCTGCACGACCTCGACGCGGTGGCGTCGGCCATGACGCAGAAGACGAAGATCGTCTGGGTCGAGACGCCCACCAACCCGCTGCTCGGCATCGCCGACATCGCCGCCCTGGCCGAGCTCGCCCACGGGAACGGCGCGCTGCTGGTCGTGGACAACACGTTCGCGTCGCCGTACCTGCAGCAGCCCCTGGCGCTCGGGGCCGACGTGGTCGTCCACTCCACCACCAAGTACATCGGCGGCCACTCCGACGTGGTCGGCGGCGCGCTGATCGCGCGGGACAAGGGCCTCGGCGAGGAGCTGACCTACCACCAGAACGCGATGGGCGCGGTGGCCGGCCCGTTCGACGCCTGGCTGACGCTGCGCGGGCTCAAGACCCTCGGCGTGCGCATGGACCGCCACTGCGACAACGCCGAACGCGTCGTCGACCTGCTGCTCGCGCACCCGCGCGTGACCCAGGTGCTCTACCCGGGCCTGCCCGAGCACGCCGGCCACGAGGCCGCCGCCAAGCAGATGCGGCGCTTCGGCGGCATGGTGTCCTTCCGCGTGGCGGGCGGTGAGGCGGAGGCCGTGGAGGTGTGCAACCGGGCCAAGCTGTTCACGCTCGGCGAGTCGCTGGGCGGCGTCGAGTCGCTCATCGAGCACCCGGGCAGGATGACGCACGCCTCCGCGGCGGGCTCGCCCCTGGAGGTGCCGAGCGACCTGGTGCGCCTGTCGGTCGGCATCGAGACGGTCGACGACCTGCTCGCCGACCTCACCCAGGCCCTCGGCTAGGGCGTCGGGACACCGGCCGTCAGGGCGTCGGGACGACCATCAGGAAGAGGATCACCAGCCAGATCAGGGCCAGCAGGCCGCTGATGGCCGCGACCCGGCCGGTCTGCACCTTCGCGTCGTCCTCCGTGTTCTCGCTCTCAAGAGCGCGGAGGGCGGTGCGCAGGTCGCGATCGATGATGACCAGCAGCACGATCGCCACGATGAACAGCGTCATCGACGCCGTCATGTACCACAGGCCGAGCACGCCGTTCCCGACGGCGATCCCCACGGCCACCCCGAACACCAGCACGCCCAAGGACGCGAGGCTGTAGATCCTCGTCGTGCGCTGGATGTTCCGCAGGACGGGCACGTTGTTGGTGCGGATGGCCCGGGGAGCGGCCATCGTCGCGGCGGTCAGCGGGCCGATCGTGAAGATGGCGAAGCCGATGTGCAGCCAGAGAAGCAGGGACATGCGCCTGAGACTAGTCCCCGACGATCTCGGTCGGTGGCTCGACACTCTCTTTAACCTGCGAGGAGCAACGCATGATGAGCTCCGTGGCGGCCACCGCGACGGCCATCAGGGTGATCAGCAGGATCGTGGCAATCATGGGCTCTCCTCCTTCCCCGTGTCCGACGTGAATATCGTCCGTAATGACTAGACGGACGTGCAACGGAATAAGTTCGCCACGGGTATGGTTGGTGACCGTCGCTTTTTTCTTACCTTCAGGGCACAAGGGGGTGCCGTCCGTGGCCATCAGGCACGTCGAGCCGTACACCGACGAGTGGCTGCAGCAGCCGGCCGGCTATGTCGAGCGCGTCGTCGACCTGCTCGGAGCCGAGGTGGCCGACTGGTGGGAGGGTCCGTGCGATCCGCGTGACGCCACCGTCAAGCTCGCCGACGACCACGCGCTGGTGTGGGACGAGGAGAGCGGCTGGCGGCTCGGCCGCTTCGTCGCCGGTGCGGCGGGCGCGCACACCGAGCTGACCGGCGTCCGCTACCTGGGCCACGGGCTGCTGCCCCGGCCGGAGCGCGTGCCGCAGGCTCTGGTGGACGCGCGGGCGGGGGTGGGCGCCAGCTCGGCCTGGCGGCCCTGTTACCGGTCGCACCGCAACTGCCGCGACGGGTTCGACGTCGCCCTCGACTTCTACGCCCGGCTGATCGAAGCCTGACACCCCGGAAGGGCAAGCGCCTCCGCCCGAAGGGCGCCGCTCGCCGCAAGGCTCACCCTGGGGGAAGGGCCTCCGCCCAAAGGCGCTACATCCCTACCTCGATCCCGACTACGTGCACGCCCTGTCCGACAGCCTGGCGCGGGGGGCGACGAACTCGGCGGAGTGCCTCTCGCGGCTCGCACGATCGGGCACGTGAAGCACGTCGATCAGCTGGAGAGGGGTTCTCCCGGCCACGAGCTCCAGGGCGCGGTGTCCGACCTGATGTACCAGCTGCGCATCCCGGACCTTCCGCCGAGCCGCCCGTCCAGCTTGCACATGCGGCTCGGCCGTGCCCTGGCCTGCGTCGACGGCGACCAGAGGGAGGCCCGCGAAGCCCTCGACCGCGCACTGGGCACGTCCGGCCTGAGCCCGTTCGCCGAGGCCGCTCTCGGCGGGGACGTCGCGATCGGGCCGAGCAGGCTGGGCCACTACGCCCAGGCCGATCGTCTCCTGCGGGAGGCGGCGGAGGCCATGGCCCGGTGGTCTCCGCTCTTCCGGGCCCAATTTCTCGGGAGGCAGACGCAGACGGCGGTGCGAGCGGACAAACCGGCGCTCGCCGTGCATCACATGCACAGCCTCACCCGCGCGCTACCGTTCGTCAGCAGCCCCCTCGTGGACACGCGCGTCACCGAGATCCTCACCGCAACAGCCAAATGGGACCGCATCCCGGACGTGCGCACCGCGCGTGAACATCTGCGTTCGATGTTGCCTGCCGAATCCTCTTCCGCCTGACGAAATTCAGCTTCTCTTTCCGGAAGTCAGCGGGAGCGGCGGAGGCGGAGGAAGTCGCTGACGACATATTCGCCGAGCCGGTCCGCGCTCGGTGAGAACACCCGGCCGCCGTTCCTGCGGGCCACCTCGTCCACGAACTCCTTGAGCCGGTCGTCGGCCGCCAGCATGAAGACGTTGATGGTCGCGCGCCGCCGCGTCATCTTGTCGACCTCGGACAGCGTCAGTTCCAGCGTCTCGTGCGACGGCGGCCACTCGAAGGCGGACCTGCCGTTGCGCATGAGGTGGGCGGTCGGCTCGCCGTCGGTGACGACCAGCACCACGGGCTCGAAGTCGGGATGGCGGTCGAGGTGGCGGCCGGCGATGAGGAGGGCGTGGTGCAGGTTGGTGCCCTGGACCATGTCCCAGTCGAGGCCGGCCAGCTCGTCGGGTTGCAGGACCCTGGCGTAGTTGGAGAAGCCGATGATCTGCACGGCGTCCTGCGGGAACTTGGAGGCCACCAGCGCCTGGAGGGCCAGCGCCGTCTGCTTGGCCGCGGCCCACGTGCCGCGCAGGGCCATCGAGTACGACAGGTCGACCAGCAGGCACACCGCCGCGGCGCTGCGGCGTTCGGTCTCGGAGACCTCGAAGTCGTCGACGGACAGCCGCACCCGGGCACGCCCGTCCTGCGGGGCGGTCGCCACGCCGCCGCTGCGCACGCCGTTGACCAGCGTGCGGACGACGTCGATCGGCTGCTCGTCGCCGAAGCGCCACGGCCGGGTGGAGCCGGTCAGCTCGCCGGCCGAGCCCGCGTCGTGCTGGTCGTGGTCGCCGCGCCGGCCCGCGTCGAGGGAGGAGAACACGCGCCGCAGCGCGGTCTCGCCCAGCCGCCGGACCGCCTTGGGGGTCAGCTCCAGCTTGCCGCGGCGGCGCAGCAGGTAGCCCTGCTCCTCCAGCTCGCGTTCGATGCGCTTGAGCGCCTCCAGGTCGTCGACCGCCGCCCGGCCCAGGGCCCGGCGTACGGCCGCCTCGTCGATGTCGTCGAGCCGCGCGCCCGGGTAGTCCTGGCGCAGGGCGGTCTCCAGCTGGGTGAGGTCGGCCAGCTCCTCCAGCGCCGTGACGGCGTCGCCCATGGCGAGGGGCTCGTCGCCGGTCAGCCGCTCGGGCGCGTTCCAGGCCAGGTCGGGACGGCGGGCGTGGAGGGCCTCGCCGAGGCGGCGCATCTGGTCGGACAGGCCGGCCTGGTCGAGCGTCTGGTTGATGAGGTTGGACAGCTCCTCGCGCTGGCGGGGGGTCATCGAGGCCAGCATGCGCTGGGTCGCGGCGGCCCGCCGGGCCAGGATGTCGACGAGCTCCTCGATGTTCCGGGGCTTTTCTGGGAACAAATCGCCATATTTCGCTATAAAGGCGTCAAAGTCTTCTTGGGTGTGCTCGCCTCTGGTGTCCCTGTCCAGCATGTCGTTCAGGTCGGACATCATCTCCCGGACGCGGGCCATGGCCTCGGGGTCGGGATTGGCCAGCGCGTCCCGCAGGCCCCTGAACTGGCTGTCGAGCACCTCGCGCCGCAGCAGGTCGCGCAGCTCCTCGAACGTCTGCCGCGCCGCCGCTGAACGCCACTCGTACGTGTTCAGCTCCTGGATGGCGCTCGCGGTGTCCTCGGGCAGCCCGTCGAGCCCGGCCTCCCGCAGCCGCGCGTCGTCGGACGGGTCGGGGAACAGCTCGGCCCGTTCCTGCCCGATCGCCTTGTCCAGCAGCGCCCGCGCGCGTTCGAGGGTGCCGTCGAGCCGCCCGCGCTCGCGCAGGTCCCTGCGCCGTCTGCGGACCTCCCTGAGCATGTCGTCGAGCCCCCGCCGGTCCTGGCTGCCGGGCAGCCCCCGCTTGAGCAGGTCGCGCAGCGCGTGGACCGGCGTCGAACCGGACAGGATCGCGTCGCCCATCTCGTCGAGGGCCGCGCGTACGTCATAAGGGGGGGCCAGGGGGTCGGGGCCGTCGTGGTATTCGCCGTAGCGGAAGGCCATCACGCTTCCACGCTAACCCCAACTTGCCCCCGCCCGTCTACGGACGCCTGGCCACTTCCCACACCTCGACCGCGCTGTTCGCGTCGGGCGTATAACTCACCTGCGCCTGGACGGCCCGCCCGGCCCCCTTGAGCGCCTTGGCGAGGTCGGTCGACTCGCAGGGCAGCTTGCCGAGCCCGCGCTTGTCGACGCCGGACGCCCTGCCGGACACCCAGCGGTCGCCGCAGCGGGCCGTGGCCCGGTAGAAGGACGTCATGTACGTGTAGCCCAGCTTGATCTGCTTGCCGCCGGTGCTGAACAGGAGCGTGGCGTCGTCGATCCGGGTGATCGAGCCGCGCGCGGTGACCGGCTCCGGCCAGGCGTCGAGCAGGAACTCCTGCGCCTTGACGGCCTTGCCGCCCTCGTACTCCACGCGCAGCGGCACCGCGCCCTCCAGGAACCCTGTGGTGAGCTGGGCGGGCTTGCACGCCGTACGGCCCAGCCCGTCGCGGTCGAGCGCGACCCGCCCCTCGGTCTCCTTCAGGTCGCAGGCCGTCGTCACCCGGCTGTAGGCGGCGCGGGTGTAGTCGAGCCTGAGCTCCTTGGCCCCCGTGACCGGGGTCAGCTTGTAGAGCACGTTGCCGCCGCGCCGGACCTTGGCGGGCTTCATGGGCACGATCCGCAGGGCGCCCTTGCCGTCGGCCCAGGCGTAGCCGTAGACGGGCTTGGCGGTGGCCGTGGCGGTGGCCGCGTGCGCAGGAAGCGCGAGGCCGCCCAGGACGAGGCCGACGGCGGTGGCATGGATGAGCAGGCGCATGGGCGGTTCCCCCCGGAGTCGTGATCAACCAAACACTACGACGCGGGAAACCGCCCGTTTGTTCACGTCCTGTAGATCGTGACCCCGTCGAGGTCTTCCCTTGACAGCCGCCGCATCAGGTAAAGACCTTCAAGGGCGAACTCCAGAGCAGCCGCGGCGTGCCCGGGGGACTCCTCGCCGGCGCCCATGCCGAGCCTCGACATGACCTTGGCCAGGCCGCTGACCGGGCCGATCTGGTGCAGCAGCTCGGCCGCGGCCACCATGTCGCCGGACTCCACCTGGTTGCCCTCGGCGAACTTGTCGGTGATGGGGGACAGGTCCATGCCGCCCAGCCTGCTCCTGAACGTCTCGGCCGTGGCCCGGCGCAGCAGGTGGGCCAGGATCTCGGTCTCCCTGCCCTCCTCGCTGACCTCGAACTCCACCTTGCCGCGCAGGCTGTGGACGACGCAGGCCAGGTCGCAGACGCGCGTGACGGCCTGGTCCTCGCCCTTGATCGCGGACCTGCGCACGGCGGAGGCCGCGGCGGTCTCGGCGGCGGCGATCGAGAAGCGCGCCGACACGCCGGAACGGGCGTCGACGGCCGTGGACTCGCGGACCAGCCGGGTGAACCTGGCGATCACCTCGACCAGGTGCTCGGGCACGTCGGCCCCGATGTCGGGCACCGACTCCTGGCGGATGAGCGTGAGCTCGTCCTCGACCGTGAGCGGGTAGTGGGTGCGGATCTCCGCGCCGAACCGGTCCTTCAGCGGCGTGATGATGCGGCCCCTGTTGGTGTAGTCCTCCGGGTTCGCGCTGGCGATGAGCAGGATGTCGAGCGGCAGGCGCAGGTTGTAGCCGCGCACCTGGATGTCGCGTTCCTCCAGCACGTTGAGCAGCGAGACCTGGATGCGCTCGGCCAGGTCGGGCAGCTCGTTGACGGAGAACACGCCGCGGTTGGTACGGGGGACCAGACCGTAGTGGACGGTCTCGGGGTCGCCGAGGGTGCGCCCCTCAGCGATCTTGATCGGGTCGACGTCGCCGATGAGGTCGCCGACGGAGGTGTCGGGAGTGGCGAGCTTCTCGCCGTAACGTTCGTCGCGGTGCTTCCACGCCACCGGCAGCTCGTCGCCCAGTTCCCGCGCCAGGGTCTTGCAGCGCGTGCAGGCGGGTGCGTACGGATGGTCGTTGATCTCGCAGCCCTCGACCACCGGGGTCCACTCGTCGAGCAGGCCGGTGATCGTGCGGATGAGCCGCGTCTTGCCCTGCCCGCGCTCACCGAGCAGGACCAGGTCGTGCCCGGCGAGCAGCGCCCGCTCCAGGTGTGGCAGAACGGTGTCGTCGAAGCCCACTATGCCGGGGAACCGGGTCTCGCCGGCCCGCAGCCTGGCCAGCAGGTTTTCCCGGACCTCGGCTTTGACGCTGCGATGAACGTGGCCGCTCTCTCGCAACTCGCGGAGAATACGTGGCTGATGCACGGGAACGAGACTACGTCCCCCGCGAGAAATGCGGCAGGGAGTTTCGCATCTGGCGGAGATTTCGGATCTTGACCTATTGCGTGACGGTTCGTACGCGTGCTTGTCCCTTTAGTGGGGAGAATCGGCCCTAGGGAACATGGACATGTCGAGGGAGGCGAGAGGCGTGGCCTTGATGACAAGCCGCTTCGCCGACGGCCTCGCCGTGGGTTCCGACCTGGTGGAGGCCGCGGAGAACGCCGTCGGTCAGGCACTGTCGAGGCTCAGCGGGCAAGCGAACCTGGTCTGCTTCTTCATCTGCGGCGAGGACCCCGAGGACGTCGCCAGAGCGGGCCAGGCGGCGATGAAACTCGCGCCCGAGGCGCACGTGATCGGCTGCAGCGCCACGGGAGTGATCGGAGACGGGCAGGGGGTCGAGCTGACGCCCGCGGTGAGCGCGTGGGCGGCCACCCTGGAGGGGGCCAGGCTCACCACGTTCGCGCTGGAGACGCTGGCGGCCGAGGACCGGTTCGTGGTCGTCGGGCTGCCCGAGCGCACGGGGGACGACCACGTGGCGATCCTGCTGGCCGATCCGTACACCTTCCCGACCGACGCGTTCGTGGAGCGTTCGGTCGACGTGCTCGGCGACCTGCCGCTGATCGGCGGGCTGGCCAACGGGCTGCAGGGACGCGGGTCCGTACGGCTGTTCGCGGACGGCAAGATCTACACCGAGGGCGCGATCGGCGTCCTGCTCAGCGGGCCGGTCAAGATCAGTACGGTGGTCAGCCAGGGCTGCCGTCCGATCGGCCCCAGCATGGTGGTCACGGCCTCGGAGGAGAACCTGCTGCTCGAACTGGCCGGACAGCCCGCGCTGGCCCGGCTGGAGGACATCGTCAGCGAGCTGGACGAGGACGACCGCGAACTGGTCGCCGCCGGGCTGCAGATCGGCGTGGCCATGGACGAGTACGCCGAACGCCACGAACGCGGCGACTTCCTCATCCGGGGCGTCATCGGCATCGACCCCGAACGCGAGGCCGTGGCCATCGGGGACATCGTGGAGATCGGCCGTACCGTGCGCTTCCAGGTCAGGGACGCCGCCACCGCCGACGAGGACCTGTACGACCTGCTCGACGCCCACCGCGAGGAACTGGGCAAGGTGGACGGCGCGCTGCTGTTCTCCTGCAACGGCCGGGGCTCGGCGATGTTCGGCACCGCCGACCACGACCCGGTCGCCCTGCGCGACACGCTGGGACCCATCGGCGTCGCGGGCTTCTTCGCCGCGGGCGAGGTCGGGCCGGTCGGCGGGCACAACCACGTGCACGGGCTCACGGCGTCCGTGCTGGTCTTCTCCAGCGCCGCGGAGCCGGAGCTGTCGTGATCCTGGCGATCGACGTCGGCGGCACCAAGATGGCCGCCGGGCTGGTGGCCCACGACGGCACCGTGATCACCTCCCGGCGCGCCGCCACCCCCCAGAACGCCGACGCCGAGACGCTGTGGGACACCCTCACGGCCCTCATCGACCCCCTGTCGGCCCGCGCCGAAGGGGTGGGCGTGGGCTGCGGAGGGCCGATGACCTGGCCCGACGGCGAGGTCTCGCCGCTCAACATGCCCGGCTGGCGCGGCTTCCCGCTGCGCGCCCGCCTCTCCGGCCGCTTCCCCGGCTTACCGGTACGCCTCCACAACGACGCCATCTGCCTGGCCATCGCCGAGCACTGGCAGGGCGCCGGACGGGGGAGCGCCGACATGCTCGGCATGGTGGTCTCCACCGGCGTCGGCGGCGGCCTCATCCTGGACGGGCGCCTGATCAACGGCGGCACGGGCAACGCCGGTCACATCGGGCACGTCGTGGTCGAACCGGACGGCGGCCCCCGCTGCGGCTGCGGCGGCCACGGCTGCCTGGAGGCGGTCGCCCGCGGCCCCGCCCTCACCGCGTGGGCCCTCTCCCAAGGCTGGACCCCTGCCCCTCCGGACGCGGAAGACCCGCCCGCGGACAGCGAGGGCGCGTACCAGGAGGACCGGGCGGTCACCGGGCGGGCGCTGGCGGCCGACGCGCTGGCCGGCGACCCCGTGGCCCTGCTGGCGATGCGACGGGCCGGACGCGCGCTCGGGATCGCCATCGCCTCCGCCACCCACCTGTGCGACCTGGACCTGGTGACGATCGGCGGCGGGCTGTCCCAGGCCGGCGAGCCGCTGTTCGGCCCCCTGGAGGAGGCCCTGCGCGACCACGCCCGGATGGGCTTCGCCCGCCGGCTCAAGGTCATGCCCGCCGCCCTCGGCCAGGAAGCCGGCCTGGTGGGCGCCGCCGCCCTCCTCCTGGCCGGCGGCACCTACTGGCCCTCCTGCCCCTGAGCCCTCGGGAGCGTCTATCGGCCCTCCCGCCCCTGACCCCGCGGGAGCGCCCATTGGCCCTCCCGCGACTGACTTCGCGGGAGGGCCGGCGGGCAGGCGCGAGCCAAGGGTGCGAAGGCCGCGACCTGCCCGTGTCCCTGGCCGAGCAGGGCTGTCCTCGTCGGAGGTCAGCCCTGCTGGGTGCCCTCGCCGTCGCCCGGGTCCGTACGGGTGTCGGAGCGGCCGTCGTTCTGGTCGCCTGCCGGCGGGACGGGCATCGCGGCCGGCTCGCAGGGGCTCACCGCGCCCTTGACGATCTGCAGCGAGGTGGACATCGGAGGCGCCTCGGGCCCGCTGCTGTCCAGGGTGACCGCCAGCACCAAGGTCTGCCCCGCCGGAACCTGACCCTTCGCGATCCGGAAGGAGATCCCGTCGCCGCTCCTGCCGATGCTCGTCTCGAACCGCCCCTCGCCGCCCCCGCGCTGCCCGCGCGGCTCCTTGCAGGTCTGGCCGTACGGCAGGTAGTCCACCACCGCCTTGACCCCCGCCGCCGCCAGCTCGGACGCCAGCCCGCCGGGGTCCCGGAAGGCGTTGATCTCCACCGACACCCCGCCGTCGGCCGTCCCGGTCACCGCGTACGCGGGCCCTCCGCCGAACAGGCCGGTGGCCGCCACGGTGGCGACTGCGGCGACCCCCGCCGCGGCGGTCAACCCTACGAGCCGCCACCGGGGCCGCCGGACGACCGGCGTCACGACGGGCTGCGTCCCGGTCGCCATCTCCTCCTTGAGCGCGTGCAGCAACCGCTCCTCGAAAGTGTTCATGCCTGTCCCTCCACGTACACGGCCGACGGCGAAGCGACGTTCTCAAGGGCACGTCTGGCCCGATGCAGGCGGACCCGCGCGGTCACCTGCCTGACGCCCAGAACGGCGGCCGCCTCGGAGACGGTGAGCTGGTCGATCGCCACGAGCTCCAGCACCGCGCGCTCGCCCTCCGGCAGGCCCGCCATGGCCTCCAGGGCGCCGCGCATCTCGCGCTCGGCGTCGATCCGCTCCTCCATCCGGACGAGGTCGTCGTCGTCCATCAGCCGCCGCCCCGCGATCCGGCCCGCCGCCCGCGCTTCCCGGGCCGACCTGCGGAGCTGGGCCGACACCACGTTGCGGGCCACGCCGTACAGCCACGCGGTCTGACTGCCCCGGCCCGGCACGTAGGTGTGGGCCGAGTCGAGGGCCGCCAGGAAGACGTCGGCGGTCAGGTCGGCGGCGAGATGAGGATCGCTCACCCGCCGGACCACGAACCGCATGACGACGTCGACATGGCGGCGATAGAAGGCCTCGAAGGCCACCGGGTCCTCGTTGAGGCGCACTGGCCTCGCTCCCTTCGTCGTTCGCCCTTACACCTATACTTGGACCGGCCGAAGGAAAGCGTTTCCGCGCAGGTCAGGCGAGGGTCGGGCGGCGCGGCTGGAAGAGCCACGCGTCGAAGAGCGGGTCGAGGTCCTTGCCGGACAGCCGCTCGGCCAGGTCGACGAACTGCCGCGTGGTGACGTTGCCGTAGCGGTGTTCGGCGGTCCAGGTCTTGAGCAGCTTGAAGAACACCGGGTCGCCGACCGCCTTGCGCAGGGCGTGCAGCGCCATGCCGCCGCGGGTGTAGACCGACTCGTTGAACAGGTCACCGGGCTTGGCCCGGCCCGGCGGGTAGGCCCACATCGGGTCTTTTGCGTCGCGGTTGTAGAAGTCCTTGAAGGTGGCGTCGGCGGTCTTCTTGCCCCGGTGCTCCGACCACAGCCACTCGGCGTACGTCGCGAACCCCTCGTTGAGCCACAGGTCCTTCCACCGCTTGATGGTCAGGCTGTCGCCGAACCACTGGTGGGCCAGCTCGTGGGCGATGATGCCCTCGTCGGGGTCGAAGCCGCCGTAGAGGGGCTTGGTCTGGTTCTCCAGGGCGTAGCCGGCCGAGTAGTCGTCGACCACGGCGCCGGTCGAGGAGAACGGGTAGGGGCCGAAGACCGTGCTCCAGTAGTCGGTGATCTCGCCCGAGACGTCGTAGACGTGGTTGAGGCTGGTCTTGAACTTCGGGTCGACGGCCGCGTACGTCGGGATGCCGCCCGGCGAGCGGCCCTGGCGCACCTCGAACCTGCCGATCGTGGCCGTGGCGAGGTAGGTGGCCATCGGGTGCCGCTCGCTCCACCGGAAGGTGGTGCGGCCGCCCGCGGTGGACGGCGCCGCGCTCTGCTCGCCGTTGGCCACGACGGTCAGGCCGGCGGGCACGGTGACCGTGAAGTCGAAGGTGGCCTTGTCGGCCGGGTGGTCGTTGCTGGGGAACCAGGTCTTGGAGCCGTTGGGCTCGGAGGCCACGAACGCGCCGTCGCCGGTGGGGATGAACCCGTACGTGCCCAGGTTGGCGGTGTCCTTGGCCGGTGTGGGGACGCCCGAGTAGGAGATCTCGGCGGTGAACGGCGAGCCGGCGACGAGGGGCGCGGCCGGGGTCACGGTCAGCTCGCCGCCCTTGCGGGAGAAGCGGGCGGGCGTGCCGTCGACCTTGACCTTGGCGACGTCGAGGCCGGTGAGGTCGAGGTTGAAGCTCGACAGGTCCTGGGTGGCCTTGGCGCGGATCTTCGTCAGGCCGGCCAGCCGCTTGCCGGCCGGGGTGTAGTCGACGGTCAGCGAGTAGTGGGCGACGTCGTAGCCGCCGTTGCCGTCCTGGGGGAAGTCGGTGTCGCCGATGCCCGGCGCGCCCGCGTGCCGACCGGTGGCCGCGTGAGGCGGCGGCTCGTCGGTGGGCGCGCAGGCGAGCACGCTGATCAGGGCCACCAGCACGGCTGCCCCGCGTCTTCTGATTCGCATACGTGAACGCGCCCCCTTCAACCCGTGACCGGAATCTTACGCTGGGTCACGCGTCCTCGACGACTCGTCACCGTGGAGGGAGGCAAGGCGAAGGCGCCGGCGGCTGCCTGCCGCCGGCGCCTCATCAGCCCAGAAACTGGTGGTGGTCCCATAAAATCCACATGACCACCACTAAGTCGGGACAAACTAAAGGTTGCCCCTGCGTTCCTGCTCGCGCTCGATCGCCTCGAACAGGGCCTTGAAGTTGCCCTTGCCGAACCCGAGCGAGCCGTGCCGCTCGATCAGCTCGAAGAAGACCGTGGGGCGGTCCTGCACCGGCTGGGTGAAGATCTGCAGCAGGTAGCCGTCCTCGTCCCGGTCGACCAGGATCTTGCGCTTCTTCAGCTCCTCGATCGGCGCCCTGACCTGCCCGATGCGCTCGCGCAGCTCGGGGTCGTCGTAGTAGGAGTCGGGCGTGTCGAGGAACTGCACGCCCGCCGCGCGCATGTGGTCGACGGTGGTGAGGATGTCGTTGGTGGCGAGGGCGATGTGCTGCACGCCGGGGCCGCCGTAGAACTCCAGGTACTCGTCGATCTGCGACTTCTTGCGGCTGATCGCCGGCTCGTTCAGCGGGAACTTGACCTTCCGCGTGCCGTCGGCCACGACCTTGGACATCAGCGCCGAGTACTCGGTCGCGATGTCGTCGCCGACGAACTCGGCCATGTTCGTGAAGCCCATCACCTTGCGGTAGAACTCCACCCACTCGTCCATCTTGCCCAGCTCCACGTTGCCGACGCAGTGGTCGACCGCCTGGAAGAGGCGTCCCGTCTTCGTCGCGGGCGGCGCGACGAGCGGCTCGGCCGGCACGTAACCGGGCAGGTACGCGCCCCCGTAGTTGGACCTGTCCACGAGCGTGTGCCGCGTCTCGCCGTAGGTGGCGATGGCCGCGATCACCACCTTGCCGTGCTCGTCCTCCAGCGTGTACGGCTCCACCAGGCCCGTGGCGCCGTGGGCGACCGCGTAGGCGTACCCGGCCTCCACGTCGGGCACCTGGATGGCCAGGTCGATCACGCCGTCGCCGTGCTCGGCGACGTGCCTGGCCATGTCCGTGCCGGGCCGGACCGAGGCCCTGAACTCGAAAGTGGCGCTGCCCGAGGTCAGGACGTAGGCGACCTCGTCGCGGCTGCCGTTCTCCGGCCCTCGGTAGGCCACCAGTCGCATGCCGAACGCGGTCGAGTAGTAGTGGGCGGCCTGCCGGGCGTTGCCGACGGCGAACACCACGGCATCCATCCCGTTAACCGGAAAGACATCAGTCATACCGACAACTCTCGATTTAGCTGGACGAGTTGTGCAACAGTTACTTGTGCGAGTGCACAATCTGTCCACCTGCCCCCAGTCCGAGTCGGAGAATTTGTACAGCATGACGATCGATGAACTGGACGCCCGTCTGATCTCTCTGCTGACCGCCGAACCCAGGCTGGGCGTGCTCGAATGCTCACGCCGTCTGGGCGTCGCCCGCGGCACCGTCCAGGCCCGGCTCGACCGGCTGGTGGGCAGGGGGGTCATCACCGGGTTCGGGCCCGACGTGTCGCCCGTGGCGCTCGGCTACGACGTGACGGCGTTCGTCACCATGGAGATCAGGCAGGTCTCCGGGCACGACCCGGTCGCCCACCGGCTGGCCCACATCCCCGAGGTGCTGGAGGTGCACACCATCACCGGCGGCGCGGACCTGCTGTGCCGGGTGGTCGCGCGGACGAATGCCGATCTGCAACGCGTCATCGACCAAATCGTGGATGTTCAGGGCGTCCTCAGGACTTCTTCGATCATCGCACTCGACACGCCGGTTCCTTACCGAGTGCTGCCTTTGGTCGCCGATGTTCCACGCCGCGGCGGACGCTAGACGTACCATCGCTTAGGGACGAGGCACCGTTATCGATCGTTTACCCTTGACATTCGCCCAGCTTGCGGGGGTTGGGCGAGGGTGTCTCGAAGGGGGGTCTCGGATGCGGGGCGGTGGTGGAAAAGGCATGCGGAAACGGCGCGTACTCCGAATTGTGTTGATCTCTTTCGGCGCCGGAATCGCCGTGTTCGCCGGGCTTTTCGCTATTGCCTGGGCGATGACTCCCATTCCCGACAGCACGCAGGAATCGGCCACCGCCGAAGGCTCGGTGATCTATTACCGCGACGGCAAGACCGTGCTCGCCAGGCAGGGCGTCGACCGCCGGAACGTCGAGCTGGCCAAGGTGCCCAAGCACGTGCGCGACGCGGTCATCGCGGCCGAGAACCGCTCGTTCTACAACGACGGCGGCGTGTCGCTCAAGGGCACCGCGCGGGCCGTCTGGTCCACCGTCACCGGCCAGCAGCTCCAGGGCGGCTCCACGATCACCCAGCAGCTCGTGCGCAACTACTACAGCGGCCTCAGCCAGGAGCGCTCGGTCACCCGCAAGTTCAAAGAGATCCTCATCGCGATGAAGGTCGACCAGTCCAAGTCGAAGGACTGGGTCCTGGAGCAGTACCTCAACACGATCTACTTCGGCCGCGGCGCCAACGGCGTCCAGTCGGCCGCCCGCGCCTACTTCGGCAAGGACGTCGACAAGCTCACCGTCGCCGAGGGCGCGTACCTGGCGGCGGTCATCCAGCAGCCCAGCCGGTTCGCCGACCCCGAGGGCACCGACCTCGACGCGGCCCGCACCCGGTGGCAGGGCGTGATCAACGCCATGCGCCAGACGGGCGCGCTGTCGGGCCGGCAGGCGGCCGCCGAGCGCTTCCCGGTGCTCAAGGCGCCCAAGAAGCCGTTCGAGCTCAAGGGCCAGGGCCAGTACATGCTCGACCAGGTCACCGCCGAGCTCAACCGGCGCGGCTACTCCGACGAGACCATCAACAGCGGCGGCCTGAAGATCGTCACGACGTTCGACAAGAAGCTCATGGCGGCGGCCGAGCAGGCGGTCAAGGACGTGGTCCCGGCCTCCACGCCGAAGAGCGTCCGCACCGGGCTGGCCGCCGTCGACCCGGCCACCGGCGAGGTCGTCGCCTTCTACGGCGGCCGCCACGACCAGGTCGGCGACTACGACAACGCGTTCTCGGCCAAGCGGATGGCGGGCTCGACGTTCAAGCCGTACACGCTGGCCGCCGCGCTCGACAACGGCTTCGAGCTGTCCACCAGGGTCGACGGCAACTCGCCGCTGCGGGTGGCCTCGGCCGACAAGCCCATCCCCAACGACAGCGGCCGCTCCTACGGCCAGATCAACCTGGTCAGCGCCACCCAGAACTCCGTCAACACGGCCTTCGTCGACCTCGGCCAGAAGGTCGGGCTGAACAAGGTCGCGGCCGTGGCCGAGGCCGCGGGCATCCCCAAGGAGCAGTTGCAGGGGCAGCAGGCGTACGCGACGTTCCCGCTCGGCGTGTCGTCGGTCAGCGCCGTCCAGAACGCCTCGGGGTTCTCCACCTTCGCCAACAAGGGCGTGCACATGGAGGCCCACGTGGTGAAGTCGGTGACCGACAGCAAGGGCGAGAAGAAGTCGGTCCAGCCCACCGCCACGAAGGTGGTGAGCGAGCAGGCCGCCGCCGACACCGTCTACGCGATGCAGCAGGTCGTCAAGTACGGCACCGGCACCGCCGCCCGCCTCTACGACCGTCCGGTCGCCGGCAAGACCGGCACCACCGACGACTCCAAGAACGTCTGGTTCAACGGCTTCGTCCCGCAGCTCGCCGTCGCCGTGAACATGTTCCGCAGCGACGACAAGACCGTCACCATCCCCGGCTACGGCACACAGTTCGGCGGCCAGCTCCCCGCGCAGGTCTGGCGGGCGTTCATGACCGAGGCCATGGCGGGCGAGCCCGTCGAGGAGTTCCCCGAGCCGTCCCAGTACGGCTACGAGTCCTCCTACTCGCCGCCCGACCGCGGCCGCGACGTCCCCGACCACCCGTCCTCGCCGCCCGCCGACCAGAACGAGTGGGACAGCCCCGGCCCCGGCCCCGGCAGCACCGACCAGCCCTTCGGCGACCCGGGGGTCAGCGAGGCCCCCACCGACGAGGGCTTCGGCGACAACGGCAGGACCGGCGGCCGGCAGGACGAACGCCCCCAGGACGCGCCCACCGCGCCCTCCGACCAGCCTCTCGGCACGCCGGACGAGGGCCGCGACACCCAGCGCGACAACAACCTGAGCCGGCCGTCAGGCGCCGGCTAGCTCGGCCCGCAGCTCCTCGACCGTGGTGACCGGCAGCCGGCAGGCGAACCCCCTGCACACGTAGGCGGCCGGCGCGCCCCCGATCGGGCCGCGCCCCTCCAGCAGCGCGGGGAAGGGCTCCCCGCCGGCCTCGCCGTCGCCGGGCGCGACCACCAGGCCCGGCACGTCGGCCAGCAGCGCCTCGCGGTGCAGGGCGGCCGTACGCGGGTCGGCGGGGCTGCCGACGACCGCGACCTCCACGGGCCCGTCGAGCGCCGCGCGGGCCACGGCCAGCCCCCAGCCGGCGAACCTGGCGTGCCGGTCGGCCAGCACCGACACCGTGGCCAGGGCGGCCGCGGCGGCGTCCCGGTACTTCGCAGAGCCGGTCAGCGCGCCGTAGGAGAGCAGGGCCCCCGCGGCCGCGTACTGGCCGGAGGGCGTGGCGTTGTCCGTGGGGTCCTGCGGGCGCTGGAAGAGCCGTTCGGCGTCGTCAGCGGTGTCGTAGAAGCCGCCGGAGCCGTCGGAGAAGCGGTCGAGCACCGTGTCGAGCAGTGCGCCGGCCAGCCGGAGCCATTTCGTCACGCCCGTCACGCCGTAGAGGGAGATCAGCCCCTCCGCCACGTTCGCGTAGTCCTCAAGGACGCCCGCGTTGGCGCCCGCGCGCCCGTCGCGCGAGGTGCGCAGCAGCCGCCCGTCGGCCGTGTGCACGCCTTCGAGCAGCTCGGCCGCCGCCGTGGCGGCCTCGACCAGGTCGGGGCGTTCGAACACGACGCCGGCCTCCGCGATCGCCGCGATCGCCAGGCCGTTCCAGGAGGCCACGACCTTGTCGTCGCGGCCCGGCCGCACCCGCAGCTCCCTGGCCGCCAGCAGCCTGCCGCGCACCCCGGCGTACCGGACGTGGTCCTCGGGGTCGCGCGGGAGCTGGAGCACCGACGTGCCGTGCTCGAACGTGCCGGTGACGTCGAAGAGCGCGGCGGCCCAGCGCCCGTCGTCGTCGCCGAGGACCTCGCGCAGCTCCTCGGGCGTCCAGACGTAGAACTTGCCCTCCACGCCCTCGCTGTCGGCGTCGAGGGCCGAGGCGAAGCCGCCCTCGGGCGTACGCAGCTCGCGCAGCATCCAGCCGGCCGTCTCCAGCGCCACCCGGCGGGCCAGGTCGCCGCCGCCCGCCTTCCACCAGTGGGTGTACACCCGCAGCAGGAGGGCGTTGTCGTAGAGCATCTTCTCGAAGTGCGGGACCACCCACTCGGCGTCGACGCTGTACCGCGCGAAACCGCCGCCGAGCTGGTCGTAGATGCCGCCGCGGGCCATGGACTCCAAGGTCCGGCCGCTCATCTCGCGCTCGCCGGAGCGCAGCAGGAACTCCAGCGCCATCGACGGCGGGAACTTCGGCGCGCCGCCGAACCCGCCGTTGACCGGGTCGAACGACTCCCGCAGGTTGGCGACGGCCCGCTCCAGCGTCTCCGCCTCGGGCGTGGCGCCGCGCGGGAACGCGGTGTTCTGGTTGAGCGCCTCGACCACCTTGGCCCCCTGCGCCAGCACCGACTCCCTGTCGCCGGTCCACACGCGGTGGATCTCGGTCAGCAGGCGCCGGAAGTGCGGGCGCGGGAAGTACGTGCCGCAGTAGAACGGATGGCCGTCGGGCGTGGCGAACACCGTCATCGGCCAGCCGCCCTGCTGCGTCATGGCCTGGGTGGCGGTCATGTAGACGGCGTCGACGTCGGGCCGTTCCTCGCGGTCGACCTTGACGTTGACGAAGTGCTCGTTCATCAGGGCGGCCGTCTCGGCGTCCTCGAAGCTCTCGTGGGCCATCACGTGGCACCAGTGACAGGCCGAGTAGCCCACGCTGATCAGCAGCGGCACGTCCCTGCGCCGGGCCTCGGCGAACGCCTCCTCGCCCCACGGGTGCCAGTCGACGGGATTGCCCGCGTGCTGCAGCAGGTACGGGCTCGTGGCGTCGTTCAACCGGTTCATCATGACCTCCCCCGCTCACCCTAGACCGCCCCTCGCGCCTGGCCCGCCACCCCCTGCGGCTGACTCCGGCCGGGCGGACGGCGTAGGTTACGGGCGTGGACATCGACTACGTCTGCGCCCACGCCGACCGCCCGGCGGCCGCCGTCACGCGCAGGGACGTCGCCCGCGCGCTGCTGGCCGTGCCCTCGGGCGTGGCGCTCGTGGCGCTGCCCGACCTGCGACGGGCCATGGTGTCGGCGGGCAACCCGCTCTCGCAGCCGTTCTGGGACTCCGCCAAGGCGACGCTCGGCTCCATCGAGGCGGGCGTGGCCACCGTCGGCGACGTGCAGCGCTGGGTCGAGTCCACCGGCACCGAGCCGATCCTCATGACGCCCAGCTACTTCGTCTGGCCCGAGGAGGACGAGCGCGGTCCCGTCGCGACCGAGATGTTCGGGCGCCTGGTCGCCTTCCTGGAGGAGCGCGTCGAGTCCGGCGAGGTCGACCCCGACGCGCTGGCCCTGGGCGACCACGCCGCCCGCCGGGCGTACGAGGAGCTCCAGGAGCACTGGCTGGCCACGCCGCTGCCCGACGGCCGGGTGCCGGGCTTCGCGGTGAGTGACGAGCAGGACGAGGAGCTGTTCGCCGCGCTCGACGAGGAGGAGGCTTTCGCGCTGTCGGAGCTGCGGCGCATCGTCGGCGAGCTGCCCAAGGCCCCCGAGCTGCCCCTGGTCGAGCTGGAGCTGGCCGCCGCGCGCCTGCGCACGCTGCTGGGCCTGCCCGGCTACCCCGCGAACGTGCTGAGGGCCTGCGCCGGGTTCGACGACAGGCCGATGCCCGACGACGACCGGGAGCTGTGGCTGGCGGTGGCGGCGGGCGTGGCCGGGCCGATCTCCGACCTGCCGGAGGAGGGCGACGTGCCGGAGGAGTTCGCCGACCTGGAAGGGCGGCTCAGCCACGAGGACACCGCCCTGGCCAACCTGTGCGCGATCCAGCACGCCGACTGGCTGGCCGCCGTGGCGGCGCTGGCCCGCCTGGGGCCGGGGGTGCTGGCCTCGCCGGAACGCCTGGCCAGGCTCATCGCCGAGTCGGACGACATCGACTCCGACGAGCAGGACGACGACGACCTCGACGCCACCGAAAGCCTGTTCGCCTCGGTGGTCAGCCTGTGGACCTACCTGGGCATCGTGGACGCCGACGAGGTGCTGACCCCGCTCGGCTGGTGGGGCCTGCCCAAGGCGCTGGAGCGGGCCTGGTCACCCGGCGACTGACGGGTCGCTGTGCTCCTTGAACTCGGGGTGGCGCTCGATGTAGCGGGCCACGTAGGGGCACAGCGGCACGATGCGCAGCCCGGTGTCGACGCTCGCGCGCAACGCGAACTCGACCAGCCTGCCCGCCAGGCCCTGGCCCTCGTAGGCGGGCAGCACCTCGGTGTGCGTGAAGACGATTTTGGTGGGCAGCAGTCGATAGTCGGCGAACCCGGCGACCTTGCCGTCGACGAGCACCTCGAAGCGGCACTCCAACGAGTTGTCGACTACTTCGATCGGCATCTATTCGGCTTTCTTGTCCGTGTCGCCCTCGTGCGGAACCTGGATCTTCGACATCTGCTTGTTCATCGACTTGATCAGGATGTAGAGGGCCAGCCCGATGAGGGCGACGACGGTGAAGCCGAGCAGACCCGGACTGACATCACCAGCTGCGAGAACTGTCACACCTTCAGTCTGCCACCAGCCCGCCATGGTCCGTTCAGTGGCAGGCGGGTGAGACGTCCTCGGCGTGGATGCCGGCGAACAGGTCGTCCTCGGGGAGCCCGGTGTCGACGAGCGAGCGCGCCAGGTGGTAGTCCTCGGTCGGCCAGATCTCCTGCTGCAGCTCGCGCGGGCAGACGAACCAGAAGCCGTCGGGGTCGACCTGGGTGGCGTGCGCGAGCAGGGCCTCGTCGCGGATCTGGAAGTACTCGCCGCACGGCACGCGCGTGGTCACCGGCCACTTGGCGGGCCGGTCCTCCCAGCGGGAGATCCAGTCGGAGTACGGGGAGCCGAGCCCGCGCTCGGTCATGGCCTCGTGCAGCGCCTCGAAACGCTCCTTGGTGAAGCCCATCTGGTAGTAGAGCTTCATCGGCTGCCACGGGTCGCCGGTGCCGGGGTAGCGGTCGGGGTCGCCGGCCGCCTCGAACGCCTCGACGGAGACCTTGTTGGTCATGATGTGGTCGGGGTGCGGGTAGCCGCCGTCGTCGTCGTACGTGATGATCACGTGCGGACGGAACTCGCGCACGGCGGCCACCAGCGGGGCCGAGGCGTCCTCAAGCTTCTGCACGGCGAAGCAGCCCTCGGGCAGCTCTTCCTCCTCGCTCTCCGGCAGGCCGGAGTCGACAAAGCCCATGAAACGCTGCTGGACCCCGAGGATCTCGCGGGCCCGTTCCATCTCGGCCTTGCGCACCTCGCCGATGTTGGCCACGATCTCCGGCCGGTCCATCTTCGGGTTGAGCACGGAACCCCGCTCACCGCCCGTGAGGGTACAGACCAGCACTTCCACGCCTTCGCGCACGTAACGCGCCATCGTGGCGGCGCCCTTGCTCGACTCGTCGTCGGGGTGGGCGTGGACTGCCATCAACCTCAGGGGTGCACTCACGGGCGCGTTCTCCTCACAGGGTCTCCTCGGTGGAGGACCGGTCACTCGTCCAGAGAGGTTAGTTTCTGCTGGGCGGTCGCGAGGGCACGCCCCCCGCGGGCGACAATTGTCTCGGATAACGCTCAGGGAGTGCAGGGAGATTCCGCCATGGTCACCGAAGATGTCGGGAACGGACCCGTTCTCGGCACACCCGACGACTTCCCCGACCGTCCCAGGAGAGGCGGCCGGCTGGTCGTGCATGTCGTGATCGGCGTGCTGGTGGCCATCGTCGCCGGCGGCTGGGGCTGGGTGATGTGGTCGATGACGGCCGGCGGCGGCTCGGAGGCCCCGGCGCAGGTCGTGTCGTTCAGCATCGACGCGCCCGGGCGCGCGGAGATCACCTTCGAGGTCTACAAGCCCGACGATAGAGTGGCCGTCTGCCGGATCAGGGCACTGGACGTCTACCACGCGGAAGTCGGTAGCAAGGAAGTAAGAATCCCGGCTGGTGCGGGTAGTAAGCAGCTCAAGGAGAGCCTCGACACCAGCGGTCAGGCCACTACCGTCCACATCCAGTACTGCAATCTCGTATAGTGAGACATTTGGGGAAGCGTCCGGTCGGTTGAGTTGTTAGCCTTTCGCAATTCAACCATCCGCAACCTCAAGTGATCTCAGGGCCCCCTAGGCAAGCAAGGAGAACCCGTGGCCGACTCTCGCGATGAGAACGTCACATGGCTGACGCAGGAGGCGTACGACCGCCTGAAGGCGGAGTACGAATATCTCTCTGGCCCCGGGCGCGTCGACATCGCCAAGAAGATCGAAGCCGCCCGTGAAGAGGGCGACCTGAAGGAGAACGGCGGCTACCACGCCGCCAAGGACGAGCAGGGCAAGATGGAGGCCCGGATCTTCCACCTCCGCCAGATCCTCGACAACGCCAAGGTGGGCGAGGCCCCCAAGACCGAAGGCGTGGTCGGCCCCGGCATGACCGTGACGATCCGGTTCGTCGGCGACGACGACGAGGTCACCTTCCTGCTCGCCTCCCGCGAGGAGAGCGGCGCTCCGATCGACGTCTACTCGCCCAAGTCGCCCCTCGGCTCGGCGATCAACGGCAAGAAGATCGGTGAGAAGGCGACGTACTCGATGCCCAACGGCCGCCAGAACACCGTCGAGATCCTTGAGGCTGTGCCGTACATCGGCAACTGACCCCCGCAGATCCTGACCGCCGGGCCCACGTCGGCCCGGCGGCGTTTTCGCGTTCGTCCGGAATCGCGCAGGATCTCAGCTTTCTGGTGAAGACGCGGAAGCGGCGGGACTTATCCAGGCTGATCCCCTTCATCGTGGTGATGCTGGTGGCCGTGCTGACCACCGACGTGCTGGTGCTGGTCCAGACGGGCGAGGAGCAGGCCGCGCCGGCCGAGGTGGTGCGGGCGCGGCCGGTTCCGAAGCAGACGCTCATGGCCCAGGCCCGTCCCGACCAGCCGGTGACGCCGCTGGGCAAGCTGCGCAAACCCAACCTCTTCGTGCTCACCCGCAAGCCGTTCACCCAGGAACTGCTGCGCAAGGTCGCCAGGCTGCGCGGCGTACGGGCCCTTGAGCTGGCCGACGCGGCCTCCATCTCGCTCGACGGCAAGCGGGTCCAGACGCTCGCGGTGAACCCGTCCACGTTCCGGGCCTACACCCCCAAGGTGACGGCCTCCTCCGACGCCCTGTGGCAGAACGTGGCCTCCGGCGACGTGGCGGTCTCGTTCGTGCTCGGCAACGACGGCGGGCTCGCGCTGCACAGCCGTGTGAGCGGGCCGGCCGGGCCGCTGCGGATCGGCGCGTACGCCACCACCGGGTTCGGCGCGGTCGACGCGGTCGTGTCCAAGGAGACCGGGCGACGGCTGCGCCTGCCGCGCGACAACGCGCTCATCGTCAGCGCCCCCGGCACGAACTCCGACGCGTTACGCAGGGCCATCCTCGCCGCGATGCCCAAGGGCACGCAGGTGGCCACCGTCAACCCCGTCCAGCCGCGGGCCAGGATCGACACCCCGAAGAGCTGGCCGTCCGGGTCGTTCATGACCGTGGAGCAGCTCACGGCGGCGCTGAAGGCCGCTGTGTCCAAGCTGGGCCGGCCGTATGTGTGGGGGGCCGAGGGGCCGAACACGTTCGACTGCTCGGGGCTGGTGCAGTGGGCGTACGGGCAGGCGGGCGTACGGATGCCGCGGGTGACGCACCAGCAGTGGGTGGCCGGGCCGCAGGTGCCGCTGGCCCAGGCGCAACCCGGCGATCTGATCTTCTGGCGCAACGACCCGACGAACCCGGCCTACATCTCGCATGTGGCGATCTACTGGGGCAACGGGAAGGTGCTGCAGGCGCCCCGCACCGGTGACGTCGTCAAGATCTCCCCGCTGAGCACGCGGAACCTGGCCGGCGTCGTCCGGGTCAGCCCGGTCGTGGCCGCCCGCGTGCGCTGAGCCCACCCTTGAGCGAAATCCGGAGTTCCGCTCGTGCATTTCGCGCGCAACTGTGTAATCGTGATTACATGTCAACAGATGAGATGGGCGCACAGGTCCGCGGCTGGTTCACCGGCCGGCTCCCCGACGGGTGGTTCACCGGGGCCCCCGAGATCGTCCGCGACCGCGAGGAGATCGCGGTGCTCGGCACGCTGCCCGATCCGCCCGCCGACACCCCCGAGGCCGAGCGGCTCGCCCTCATCGAAGGGCTGGCCCGCAGGTTCCGTGAGGAGACCCGCGAGCGGCGCATCGAGATCGCCCGCGAGGCCGAGCGCCGCTTCCGCCAGAAGGTCTCCTGGGGCGTGCGGTGCGGGGGAGAGACTGTGATGTTCACCACACTTTCCGTCCCCGTCATGACGCGACTGCGTCAGTCGGAGCGTCAGGTGCTCGACACCCTGGTGGCCGCCGGCGTGGCCAGGAGCCGCAGCGACGCGCTGGCCTGGTGCGTCCGCCTGGTCGGCAAGAACACCGACGCCTGGCTGGCCGAGCTGCGCGACGCGCTCCAGCACGTCGACAGAGTGCGCAGCGCGGGTCCCGACGTCAATTCCTGAGAAGACCGGCGTAAACAGCTCGGGAAATTGGACTAAACCACTGCGGTAATTGGTTTAGACCACCGGAATTGGCCTGGACCACCCTCCGGAAATTCCTCTTTTAAATCGCCGAGCCTTGGGTAGGCTCCTCGGATCGTCAGGGCCGCTGCCTGCGACGACGGTCGCGCCAATAGGTCTATGCCAATTGGCCTTCATGCGCCTTCGTCGTTAATGATGTCTGGGCCCTGAGAGAGTGGAGGAGTCACAGTCGTGTCCGTTTCCGTGGAAGTGCCCGCGCCGACGAGCAATCGCGAATTGGTCGCGTGGGTGAACGAGATCGCAGCCCTGACCCAGCCCGACCGGATCGAGTGGTGCGACGGTTCGGAGGAGGAGTGGACGCGCCTGACCAACCTCCTCGTCGAGCAGGGGACGCTCACCCGGCTCGCCGCGCGCCCGAACAGCTTCTACGCCAAGTCCGACCCCAGCGACGTGGCCCGGGTCGAGGACCGCACCTACATCTGCTCCGAGCGCGAGGAGGACGCGGGTCCGACCAACAACTGGATCGCTCCAGCGCAGATGCGGAAGACCTTCTCCGAGCTCTTCGCGGGCTGCATGCGCGGACGCACCATGTACGTCGTCCCGTTCTGCATGGGCCCGCTCGGCGGCGAGATCTCGCAGCTCGGCGTCGAGATCACCGACTCCGCGTACGTGGCCGTGTCGATGCGGATCATGACCCGCATGGGCGAACGGGCCCTGCGCCTGATCGAGCAGCGGGGCGGCTTCGTCAAGGCCGTCCACTCCGTCGGCGCCCCGCTGCGGCCGGGGCAGTCCGACGTGGCCTGGCCGTGCAGCTCCACCAAGTACATCAGCCACTTCCCCGAGACCCGCGAGATCTGGTCCTACGGCTCCGGCTACGGCGGCAACGCCCTGCTCGGCAAGAAGTGCTACGCGCTGCGCATCGCCAGCGTCATGGCCCGCGACGAGGGCTGGCTGGCCGAGCACATGCTCATCCTCAAGCTCACACCGCCCACCGGCGAGACCCGCTACGTCGCGGCCGCCTTCCCGAGCGCGTGCGGGAAGACGAACCTCGCCATGCTCCAGCCCACGATCCCGGGCTGGAAGGTCGAGACGATCGGCGACGACATCGCCTGGATGCGCTTCGGCGACGACGGCCGCCTGCACGCCATCAACCCGGAGGCCGGCTTCTTCGGCGTCGCGCCCGGCACCGGCCAGGTGACCAACGCCAACGCGATCAAGACCCTCTGGGGCAACAGCATCTTCACCAACGTCGCCCTGACCGACGACGGGGACGTGTGGTGGGAGGGGCTCACCGAGGAGCCTCCGGCGCACCTGACCGACTGGAAGGGCCGCTCCTGGACGCCCGACAGCGACGAGCCCGCCGCCCACCCGAACGCCCGCTTCACCACCCCCGCCTCCCAGTGCCCGACCATCGCACCGGAGTGGCAGGACCCCAAGGGCGTGCCCATCTCGGCGATCCTGTTCGGCGGCCGCCGCGCCACGGCCGTGCCGCTGGTCACGGAGTCGCTGAGCTGGGAGCACGGCGTCTTCCTCGGAGCCAACGTCGCCTCCGAGAAGACCGCCGCGGCCGAGGGCAAGGTGGGCGAGCTGCGCTACGACCCGTTCGCCATGCTGCCGTTCTGCGGCTACAACATGGGCGACTACTTCGGCCACTGGCTCGACATCGGCCGGGTCAAGGGCGCGAAGCTGCCGCGCATCTACTACGTCAACTGGTTCAGGAAGAACGACGAGGGCAGGTTCATCTGGCCCGGCTTCGGCGAGAACAGCCGCGTGCTCAAGTGGATCGTCGACCGCCTCAACGGCGAGGCCGGGGCGAACCCCACGGCGATCGGCCTGCTGCCCGCCGAGCTCGACACCGAGGGCCTCGACCTGGCCGAGGAGGACCTGCGCACGCTGCTGTCGGTCGACCGCGACGTGTGGCGCGAGGAGGCGGCCCTGATCCCGGCCCACTTCGAGAAGTTCGGCGACCGCCTGCCGAAGCAGTTGTGGGACGAGTACGACGCCCTGCTCGACCGGCTCGGCTGAGCGGGCGCCCGCGGTGCGGCGGTGCTGGCCGCCGCACCGCGCGCGGGCGTCCTGATCGCCCGGAACCTTTATGCCTTCCTTATACGTCTTCCCGGTACGCGGCCCGACGGGTCGCACGAGGGGAGGGCGTATGGATCTGTTCCTTCTCATCCTCGCGGTGGCGCTGGCGGTGACGGCGGGCGTCACCGTTCTGGCGGTCCGGCGTGAGCATGCCGCCATCCGGGGCGCGGCTTCCGAACCCCGCCTGCGCGATCTCGGCCCCTACGAGCTGGCCTTCATGGCGGGCGGTTCGCGGCGCGTCGCCGAGGCCGCCGTCGGGCTGCTGGCCGCGTCGGGGGCCGTACGCGTGTCCCGCGACGGACGGGTGCACCAGGTGGCCGGCGCCCGGAGCACCGGCGAGCCGGTCGAGGACGCCGTCCTGGACGAGGTCCAGCGCTCCCCCGGAGGCTGGGCCAGCACGATCAGGCACAGCGTGAGCCAGAGCGCCACCCTGGACGAGCTCCGGCACCGGCTGGGCAGGATCGGCGCGATCCACCCCACCGGCTCCTTCACCCAGGTCGACCGGCTGATCGTCCGGTTACGGGTGCTGGCGGTGCTGGCCCTCGCCGGGGCGGCCGTGGAGGCGCTGTCGGTGGCCGTCGAGGGCACGTCCGCGCTTCCCCTGGCCGCGCTCGGCGTCCTGGCCGGGACGGTCGTGGTCGCGCCGACCGCCATCGCCGGACACAGGCGCTCGTTCCCGACCGACCTGACCGCTTCCGGGCAGGCCGCGCTCGACCGGGCCAAGCTGGACCACCCGCCGGGCACGTCCGGCGGCCCGGTGGCCGTCGCGCTGTACGGCCTCGGCGAGCTGAACGACGCCAACCTGACCCTGGCGATCAACGGTTCCCCCGACCTGACGCTGCTGCCCGGACGGCGGCGCAGCGGCTCGGGCGGCCACGTCCAGTCGCAGAGCTCCGGCGGGCACGGCGGTGGTTGCGGCACCCCGGGATGCGGTGGCGGGAGCGGCTGCGGAGGCGGCGGCTGCGGAGGCGGCGGCTGTGGCGGCGGGGGGAGCTGACATGCCGGACCTGGGGGTGGGCATCGGCTGGCGGCCGGAGCTCGACCTGACGGTCGAACGGCTGGCGGGCGTCGGGTTCGTCGAGGTGGTCGCCGAGAACATCGACCCCGGCGGCCTGCCCGAGTCGCTGCGCCTGCTGCGTGCCAGGGGCGTGCCGGTGATCCCGCACGGCGTCTCGCTGGGCGTCGGCGGCGCCGAGCGGCCGGACCCGGACCGGCTCGCCCGGCTCGCGGCCTGCGCGCTGGCCCTGGACGCGCCGCTGGTCAGCGAGCACCTGGCGTTCGTCCGCGGGGGCGGCGTGGAGGCGGGGCACCTGCTTCCCGTGCCGCGTACGCGGGAGTCGCTGGAGATCGTCGTGGAGAACGTGCGGCTGGCCCAGGAGGCGCTGCCCGTGCCGCTGGCGCTGGAGAACGTGGCCGCGATCTTCGGCTGGCCGGACGACGAGCTGACCGAGGCCCGGTTCCTGGCCGAGGTCGTGGAACGTACGGGGGTCGGGCTGCTGGTGGACGTGGCCAATCTGTACACCAACCAGGTCAACCTGGGACTGTCGGCCGTGGACGCGCTGGACACGCTGCCGCTGGCGCATCTGGCGTACGTGCACGTGGCCGGCGGTCACGAGCACCACGGGATCTGGCACGACACGCATGCCGCGGCCGTGCCGCCGCCGGTGCTGGACCTGCTGGCCGAGCTGTGCGCCCGGACCACGCCGCCCGGCGTCCTGCTGGAGTGGGACGACGACTACCCGAGCGACGCCGTGCTGGCCGGGGAGCTGGCGCGGATCCGGGCCGCGACGGTCCGGGCCGGGCAGCCCGTGGGCGGACGAGATGAGTGAGCAGGCGCGGGCGCGGCTGGCGCAGGCCCAGGGCCGGGTCGTCGCGAGCCTGGTGGCCGGGGCGGACCCGCCCGAGGGCTTCGACGCCGGACGGCTCCGGGTGCAGGCGGCCGCCCTGATGGCCAAGCGGCGCGGCGTGGTGGCCAGGCTCCGCCCGGACGCCGCCCGTGCCGCGGGGCCCGCCCTGGCCGCGGAGTTCGCCGCCTACGCGGCCGCCCGCGCCGTCCCGCCGCCCGGTTACCGGGCCGACGCCGACGACTTCGCCGCCTGGCTGCGCGCCCGCGGTCTCCTGCCGGACGGGAAACCCCGTCTGTGGAGCCGCCTGTTCCGCCGGGATCGCGGCTAAGCTGCTCGTAGCAAGCGCTTGGGAGGCGGTACGGCGTGCGGATCGTCAACATGGGCGACTGGCCCCTCGGCGAGCAGGACGAGCAGCTCCACGAGCCGGGCGACGACCCGCTGTGGAACGAGTCCTACTACCTCGACTTCGTCTCCGACGATGGCGAGCTGGGCGGATACGTTCGCATCGGGCTCTATCCGAACTGGAAACGCACCTGGTTCTGGGTCCGGCTCGTCCGGCGCGGCGGCGGCCTGGTGGAGATCACCGACCACGAGGCCCCGCCGACCGGCCTGGCGATGGCCTCCGGCTCCTACGAGGCGGACCTGGCCGCGACCGACCCCCTCCGGACCGCACGGCTGCGCCTGACCGCCCCGGACCTGGCGCTCGACCTCGAATGGCACACCCGCGGCGGCGTGTACGGCTACCAGCTCACCCCCCGCTACGAGGTCCCCTGCGAGGTGACCGGGACGGTCGACGGCCGGCCCTTCCACGGCCACGGCGAACGCGACCACAGCTGGGGCGTCAGGGACTGGTGGTCGATCTCCTGGACGTGGAGCAGCGGCCGCCTCGCCGACGGCACCCACCTGCACGGCACGCAGGTCAACCTGGGCATGCCGCTGCCGTGGCCGGCGTTCACGGTGCCGCCCGGCGGCGAGATCGAGCATGCCGGGGGCTTCACGGCCGGCACCCGGTTCGACGGCGACCGTCCGGCGGAGACGCTGCTGAGCTTCCCCGGCCGTGCGGTGACCGTGCGGCCGGTCGCGTTCGCCCCGGTGACCCTGGTGTCGCCCGAGGGGGCGGTGGCCGAGTTCCCGAGGGCGATGTGCGAGCTGGAGTCCGACGACGGCGTCACCGGCTTCGGGTGGACGGAGTGGCACCAGCCGCCGGGCTGGCGTGAGCACGGCTGGCACCCCTTGCTCTGAAATATCCAGACATCCTAGGTTTGGGGGGTGATTGTCGATGCGCACCAGCATTTCTGGGACCTCGAAACCGGCGACTATCCCTGGCTCACCCCCGAGGCGGGCGTGCTCTACCGGACCTACGCGCCGCACGACCTGGCTCCCGAGCTGGAGCGGGCCGGCGTGGACCGTACGGTGCTGGTGCAGGCCGCCGACTCCTGCGCCGAGACCGACGCCCTGCTGGCCCTGGCCGACGCCCACGACTTCGTCGGCGCGGTGGTCGGATGGATCCCGCTGCTCCGCCCGGACGAGGCCGCCGAGGCCATCGCTCGGTACGCCGGGAATGCGAAGTTCCGTGGCGTCCGGCACCTGATCCACGAGGAGCCCGACCCCGACTGGCTGGTCCGCGACGAGGTGCTGGAGTCGCTCGGCCTGCTCGCGGCGGCCGGGCTGACGTTCGACGTGGTCTCGCTCCTGCCCCGGCACCTCGACCACGTGGTCACGCTGGCCGGGCGGCATCCGTCCCTGAGGATCGTCGTCGACCACCTGTCCAAGCCGCGCATCAGGGACCACGAGTGGGAGCCGTGGGCCGGTGGGCTGGCCCGCGCGGCCCGCTTCCCCAACGTGTACGCCAAGGTCTCCGGCCTGGTCACCGAGGCCGACCACCGGAACTGGACGGTGGAGGACCTGCGGCCGTACGTGGAGCACGCCGTCGAGCTGTTCGGCCCGGAGCGCCTGATGGCCGGGAGCGACTGGCCGGTGGCCCTGCAGGCGGCCGACTACCGGACGGTCTGGGAGGTCACCGGCGCGCTGCTCGGCGGAACCGATCGGGACCTGGTCCTCGGGGACACAGCCAGAGGTTTCTACGGGTTTAGCTGAGTTAGGGCCGGAAACGGGGAAGGGCGTGGGGGGACTACGCTGTGTCGATGGGTCATACCTGACTGTCACGCCCGTCGCGTGCACGGACACCGTCGGCACGCCGTACGAGATCACCCTTGAGCTCCATCGCGACGGCACGCCGTACGGCAGCGTGGGGGAGCGGTGCGGCTGGCTGCTCGCGCGCCTGGCGCGCGGGGTCGACGAGGCGCGGCAGGGAAGGGGGGCGGCCAGGCGGTGGAACGACCCCGACGACCGCTTCCCCGACGAGGAGCCGGAGAGCGAGCTGTTCTCCTTCCGCTACCGCACCCGGTCGGGGCTGGTGGGCGGCGGCGAGCTGCGCTGCCAGCTGCGCACCATCCCCATCTGGCAGCCCGCGCCCGCCCAGTGGCGGCTGACCCGCCGGGCCTACGTCGAGGCGTGGGGGGCCACCGGCGTGGGCATGCGGGCGGTCCTGACGTCGGCTGAATTGTCCGAGTTTGTCCGTGAACTGGTCCATGAGGCCGAAGGGTGCCTCGGCGGAAGAGATCTCGCCAGGAATCCGATTGCGGGAGCAGGCACGGGCGAAACGCGGTGATAATTGCCTGTTGGGTCATTCGACCAAAGGCACAGCACCGCTGGGGAGGCACTCCGTGGGCCTGCGCGACCTGGTCTACCGGCTGTACGAACACAGGCTGGAGACCAAGCTGTCCAAGGACAGCGTTCCCCGGCATGTCGGGGTCATCATCGACGGCAACCGCCGCTGGGCGCGCGCCATGGGCATGCGCGACGTGGCCACCGGCCACCGCAAGGGCGCGGACAAGATATCGGAGCTGCTCGGCTGGTGCCGCGAGACGGGCGTCGAGGTCGTCACCGTCTGGATGTTGTCCAACGACAACCTCAACCGGCCGCGCGAGGAGCTGGAGCCGCTGCTGCACATCATCGAGGACGTGGTCCAGGAGCTCGTGGACGCGGGCTGGCGGATCAGCCCGGTGGGCGCGCTGGACCTCCTCCCGGCCCGGACGGCCAATGTCCTAAAAAACGCAAAAGAAGCGTCATCACACCGTCCGGGCCTGATTGTGAACGTTGCAGTTGGGTATGGAGGAAGACGTGAGATTGCCGATGCGGTGCGCTCACTCCTCCAGGAGCATGCGAGTAAGGGCGCCAGCATCGAGGACCTCGTGGAGGTCCTCGATGTCGAACACATCGCGGAGCATCTCTACACTCGCGGCCAACCCGACCCGGACCTCCTCATCCGTACGTCGGGCGAGCAGCGTCTGTCCGGATTCATGTTGTGGCAGAGCGCTCACTCAGAGTTCTACTTCCATGAGGCTTACTGGCCGGACTTCCGCAGGGTCGATTTCCTGCGGGCGCTGCGCGATTACGCTGCGAGACACCGGCGTTACGGTTCTTGATGCGACATTCGGGTATCCAGGACGTAACGTTGGAAGTGTCCGGCCACAGGCCGGGCATCCCGGAGAGGGCCCGCCTTTGCACCGAAATCTGCTGAGGGGGGCCGGAGTCCGGCTCCGCCGGCAGGTTGCGGTCGGGGACGCGGGTCCGGTCCGGTTCCCACCTCGTCTGCAGGGTGCCCGCACCTATGGGCGCCCGGGGGAGAACGTGTGGCAGTGTCCTCGAGCAACCCTACTCACCAGCCGGCCAAGCGCACGTACGTGCTCGACACCTCGGTGTTGCTGGCCGACCCGGCGGCATTGACGCGCTTCGCCGAGCACGACGTCGTCCTTCCCATCGTGGTCATCACGGAGCTGGAAGGTAAGCGGCACCATCCCGAGCTCGGCTACTTCGCGAGGAAAGCCCTGCGCTACCTCGACGACCTGCGGGTTCAGCACGGCAGGCTCGACGAGCCGATGCCGACTGGGGATGGAACGATCAGGGTTGAGCTCAACCACAGCGATCCGTCCATCCTGCCCGTCGGGTTCCGCCTGGGCGACAACGACACGCGCATCCTGACCGTCGCGCGCTCGCTCGCGGCCGAGGGCTGCGACGTCGTCCTCGTCTCCAAAGACCTGCCCATGCGGGTCAAGGCGGCCTCGATCGGCCTGGTGGCCGAGGAGTACCGCGCCGAGCTGGTCGTCGAGTCCGGCTGGACCGGGATGGCCGAGCTGCAGGTGACGGCCGAGGACGTCGAGACGCTCTTCGACAAGGGCGTGGCCGACCTGGAGGAGGGCCGTGAACTGCCGGCGCACACCGGCCTGCGGCTGCTGTCGGCCAAGGGATCGGCGCTCGGCAGGGTGGCGCCGGACAAGTCCGTACGCCTGGTCCGCGGCGACCGCGAGGTCTTCGGCCTGCACGGCCGCTCGGCCGAGCAGCGCATTGCGCTGGACCTGCTGATGGACCCCGAGATCGGGATCGTCTCGCTGGGCGGCAGGGCCGGCACCGGCAAGTCGGCGCTGGCGCTCTGCGCCGGTCTGGAGGCGGTCCTGGAGCGCCGCCAGCACCGCAAGGTGGTCGTCTTCCGCCCCCTGTACGCCGTCGGCGGCCAGGAGCTCGGCTACCTGCCGGGCACCGAGGGCGAGAAGATGGGCCCGTGGGCGCAGGCGGTCTACGACACGCTCGGCGCGATCACCTCGCCCGAGGTGATCGACGAGGTGCTCGACCGGGGCATGCTGGAGGTGCTCCCGCTCACGCACATCCGCGGCCGGTCGCTGCACGACGCGTTCGTGATCGTGGACGAGGCCCAGTCGCTGGAGCGCGGGGTGCTGCTCACGGTGCTGAGCCGGATCGGCGCCAACTCCCGGGTGGTGCTCACGCACGACGTCGCCCAGCGCGACAACCTGCGGGTCGGCCGGCACGACGGCGTGGTGGCGGTGGTGGAGAAGCTGAAGGGCCACCCGCTCTTCGCGCACGTCACGCTCACCAGGTCCGAGCGGTCCCCGATCGCCGCCCTGGTGACGGAGATGCTGGAGGACATCACGATGTGAGGCGCGGCGGGCCTACTTGAGCTCGCCGCAGGTGTACGGCCGTCCCTCCGCCTTGGAGGGGCGGCCGTCGTTCTCCCGGACGATCTTGACCTGCTCGAACGCGGCGTCCTGCTGCGCGGCGTCCTGCTGCGCGGTGCAGACGATCTGGGCCTTGCCGAGCCTGCTCAGCGGCCGGTCGCCCTTGAAGTAGACGGTCAGCGTGGACGTGCGCGGGAGCTGCTTCTCGTCGCGCTGGACGGGGTCGAGCGAGTCCTTCATGCCGACGTACTCCAGGCCGCGCAGCTCGGTGGTGCGGTCGCCGAGCGGCCGGTCGGAGGCGGCGAACAGGGCGCCGAGCAGGCTCCCCACGGTGTCGGTCTCGACGTCGGCGGGTTCGAGCGTGAGCTCCTTGTTCCTGATCAGGAAGATGGTCTTCGAGGGCGGCGGCAGCTTGATGGTGGGCGCGGCGCCCTTGGTCTGGACGTCGGTCGGCGAGATGCCGCAGGCGGCCGCGGCCAGCAGGGCGAGAACGGCCGGCAGGGCCCGGTGCGCTCTCATTGGTGCGGCAGCCAGACCGTGAACAGGGTGCCCGGCTGCTGGGCCCGTACGGAGATCGTGCCGCCGTGCAGGTGCACGTTGGCGCGGGCGATGGCCAGGCCGAGGCCGCTGCCCTGGCTGCGGGCCCGGCCCGCGCCCGCCTTGAAGAACCTGTCGAAGACGTGGGGCAGCGCCTCGGCGGGGATGCCCTTGCCATGATCGCGCACCTTCACCTCCAGGCCGTTCTCGGTGCCTCTCGCGGTGACCTCCACCGGGGGCAGGCCGTGCTTGAGCGCGTTGCCGACCAGGTTGGCCACGATGACGTCGAACCTCCTCGGATCGAGGTTGACGGTCAACCCCTGCGAGGCGGTCACCTCCACCTCGTCGCTCCAGCCGCGCACCTCCAGGCAGTCGAGGAGGGCGTCGGCGACGTTCACGGGCTCCACGTTGAGCGTCGCGGTGCCGGCGTCGAACCTGCTGACCTCGATCAGGTGCTCGACCAGCTCGCGCAGGCGGCCGATCTCGCGCAGCACCAGCCGTACGGCCTCGGCGGGCGCGTCGGGCAGCCGGCCGGCCTCCTCCGAGAGCATGTCGGCCACGGCCGTCATGGCGGTGAGCGGCGTGCGCAGCTCGTGCGAGACGTCGGCCACGAACCTGCGGGACATGGCCTCCAGCGAGCGCAGCTCCGACACGCTCAGCTCCAGCGCCGCCGCGGCGTCGTTGAACCTGGAGGTCAGCTCGGCCAGCTCGTCCTGGCCGTGCACCGGCAGGCGGGTGTCCAGCCGGCCCTGGCCGAGCGCCTGGGCGGCCGCGCTGAGCCGCCGTACGGGCAGCAGCACCTGCCGGGCCGACAGCAGCGCCACCACCAGCGCGATCAGCACGATGACCGCGCCGCCCTGGGTGAGCGTGTTGCGCAGCGTGGCGAGCTGGCTCTCCTCGTCGTGCAGCGGGAAGAAGACGAACGCGCGCAGCCCGGTCGGCTCGGGGGCGGTGCCGGTCTCGTACCGGTGGACCTCGGCGCCGACGACGAGCCACAGCTCGTTGCCGATCACCTTGCGCTGGGTGACGACGTTCTGCTTGGCCCGGCCGTACAGCTCGTTGGGGACGTCCTTCATGGTCATCGGGCCGTCGGCGGACAGCAGGTTGCCGTACTCGACCAGGACGCTGCGGCCGGGGCTGGACAGCGTGCGGACGACCTGGTCGAGCTCCTTCATGGACGGCGCCGCCTCGCCCGGCCTGAGCTGGCCGACCGGGAAGGTGATCCGGCCGAGCTCCCGGGTCACCAGGTCGAGCGACGTGGTCTCGGCCCTGGTCACGAGCGCGGTCTTGGCCAGCTCGAAGCCGATGGTGGCGACCAGCACCGACGCGGTGACCGCGACGAGGGTGAACGTGATGACCAGGCGCGCCCGCAGCCCGGTGGGCAGCGGGATCACGGAGGGCTGAACCGGTAGCCGAACCCGCGCACGGTGTGGATGAAGACGGGCTCGGCCGGCCTCGGCTCGATCTTGGCGCGGACGCGCTGGACGCAGGCGTCCACCAGCCGCGAGTCGGCGACGTGCGTGTGGTCCCAGACGACCCGCAGCAGGTAGCGGCGGTTGAGCACCTGCCCGGGGTGGCGGACGAGCTCCAGCAGCAGCCGCAGCTCGGTCGGCGTCAGGTGGATCTCCTTGCTGGCCAGCGTGACCTTGAGCGCCCCCCGGTCGATCACGAGGTCGCCGAAGGTGATGCGGTCGGAGGTGGCGGACTCGGCCCGGCGCAGGATGGCCCGGATGCGGGCGTCGAGCACCCGCGGCTCGACCGGCTTGACCACGTAGTCGTCGGCTCCCGCCTCCAGGCCGACCACGACGTCCAGGTCGTCGCCGCGGGCGGTGAGCAGGATGACGGGGAGCTGGTCGAGCTTGCGGATGCGGCGGCAGACCTCCACGCCGTCGATGCCGGGGAGCATGACGTCGAGGATCGCGATCTCGGGGCGGCGGGCGCGGATGTGGTCCAGAGCCTCCTCGCCCGTCGCATAGGACGTGACGGAATGTCCCTGCCGCGTCAACGCCAGCTCCAGAGCTGTGCGGACGGAGGGATCGTCTTCTACAAGGAGGATGCCGGCCACGCGCACATTATTATTCCATGTCCCCTATACCCGGGTTGTGTCATCAAACTGTGACCCGGTCCGGATCAGATCCCGAAGATGGGGCGGAACCCTGAAAGCGGCCTCCCTTCGGTGCGGGCGCTCGAAGGGAGGCGCGCCACCTCTGTGACGAAACTCACAATTTTTCGTGAAAAAGGTTGTTACCTGCTGGTTGGCCAAGAGAACGTCAACCGAATCCCGCGTTCCGGTTGCGGACCACCCCCCATGACAGGGCAAGCTCATGGATCGTGAGCCCCGGTCCGCAGTTGAGTGAGCGCCCCCCGAAGGATGACCTTCGCTCGGCGCGCCGCCGGCCTTCGCGTTTCACCCCCAAGCGCGTCGCCGTCACGGTCGTGTCGCTGGTGGTGGTCGTGGGCGGTGGCGGTTACGTCGCCTATCGCGCCGTCGACAATGCCAACAGGCCGCCGGTCGACCCGTTCACGGCCGAGCAGCTGGGCGCGCTCGCCGGAGGCGACCTGTTCGCCCCCGACCCCGAGACCGACGCCCTGAAGAACGCCGCCGAGCAGGCGTTCCGGGCCGACCAGCTCAAGAAGGGCCGCACCGGCACCAAGAAGCTCAACTGGGTCGTGCCCAAGAAGGCGCCGGGCGGCAACGGCTTCCCGCCCGCGAACTTCCCGCCGGGCAGCAACCCCTCGCCCGGCAGCAACAAGGCCGTCGCCAAGTCGTTGCTCGCCGCCAAGGGCTGGGGCGCCGACCAGTGGGGCTGCCTGGAGCTGCTGTGGCAGAAGGAGAGCGGCTGGAACGAGCGGGCGATGAACCGCTACTCCGGCGCGTACGGCATCCCACAGGCCCTGCCGGGCAGCAAGATGGCCAGCGCGGGCGGCGACTGGCAGACCAATGCCGCCACCCAGATCGCGTGGGGCCTCGGCTACATCAAGGGCCGCTACGGCACGCCCTGCGGCGCCTGGGGCCACTCACAGTCCACAGGATGGTACTAACAGGTCAACTTTCCTCCTGTAATCGGCAAGCCGTCTCACCCGATCGTGTATGAGCGGCGCACGCTGGCCGCATGGGTGCGAAGGTCAGTGTGATCATCAATGTCCACAACCCGGGTGACACCGCGGACGCGTGCATCCGCTCCGCGCTGGAGCAGACGCTGCCGGCCGCCGACTACGAAGTGATCTTCGTGGACGACGGCTCCACGGACGGCATCGGGGCCCGCCTGGACACCATCGCCGATCTCCGCGAGAACGTCCGCGTGCTGCACCTGCCGCACACCGGGTCGCCGTCGCGGGGCCGCAACATGGGCGTGGCCGCGGCGGAGGGCGATTACGTCTACTTCCTCGACCAGTCCGACCGGCTGGCGCGCGACGCCCTGGCCCGCATGCACGAGCGCGCGGTCGAGACCGACGCCGACGTGCTGATCGGCCGGCTGGCCCGCGACTACGGGCCACCCATGGTGGCCTTCGAGCGCAGCACGGCCCGCGCCGACATCCTGCGCGAGCGCCTCATGACGCTGCTCGTCCCCCAGCAGCTCTACCGCCGGGCCTTCCTGGAGGAGCACGAGCTGGGCTTCGCCATGCCCGGCGGCAGGCTGGCCGAGCAGGCGTTCGTGATGCGGGCGTACCTGCACGCCAAGGTGATCGCCGTACTGGCCGAGGACGTCTGCTGCCAGCTCGGACCGCGGCCCGAGGCGGCCGAGGAGGACCCCCGGGTGATCGTGGCCGGGCTGAGCACGCTGCTCACCGACATCGACACCTACGTCGGCGCCGGCCGCCAGCGCGACCGCATGTACGCCTACTGGTTCCGCTCCGCCGTGCTCAGGCCGCTGCTGACCGCCAGGTTCGCCGACTCCTCGGTGGACCGGGGCATGCACTTCCGGGTCGTCCAGGAGCTGATCGGCGAGCGCTTCCCCGAGCGGGTCGACCGCTACCTGCCCGTCCAGATGCGGGCGGTGGCCGCCTTCGTCAGGAGCGGACGTCTGGACCAGATCGTCATGCTGGCCAACTCCTCCAAGCGCGCGGGCCTGCGCGCCGAGCTCACCGAGATGCGCTGGGACGCCCACATCCTGGTGCTCGGCCTGACCGTGGAGGTCATGTCCGGCGACGGCCTGCCCGACCGGTACCGCGTGGACGGCGAGCGCCTGCACTGGATCCCGCCGCGTTCGATCGACACCAGGCTGCTGTCCGACGACGTCACCGACATCACCTCCGACGTCGAGCGGGCCCGCGTGGACGTCTACATCCGGCACAGCGGGACCGGCGTGGTGCACTTCCTGCCGATCGACCAGCACGTCGAGCGCGGGCCCGACGGCCGCCGCCGGGTCCGCGTGCAGATCAGGGGCGAGGCCCGGCTGGACGTGACCAGCGCGGCGATGGGCCGCCCGCTCAGCCCGGGGCAGTGGGAGGTGCACGTCCGCATGTTCAGCGGCGCCAACCAGGCCAGGAGCCGGGTCGGCCGGGCCGAGGGGCCGCTCAACTGCCTGGGCGTGCTGGCGCAGCGGCCCAGGATGCGGCTGGTGGTGCCGTGCTGGTCGGACAAGGGGGAGCTGGGGCTCGCCGTCGAGCCGCGCTCGTTCTCGGAGTCGATCGCGCTGGTGTCGCCGGGGGTGACCGTCCGCCAGCTCGACGGTCACGTGTACGTCGTGCTGCCGGTCCCGTACGTGCCGCCGAGCGGCGGGCCGCCCCTGGAGCTGGTGCTGCGCAGCACCGGCCGCCGCGAACGCGAGGTGTGCGCGCCCGCGCTGGTCGAGGCCGGGGTGCCGGGCAAGCTCGCCGGCCAGCTCGTCGCCAAGATCCCGGTCAAGCGGCACATCTCAGGCGATGACCACCTCGGTCCGGGCGCCTGGCTGTCGTCGCTGCGCTCGGCCGACGAGGAGACCGGGCTGCGGTTCGGGCTCCAGGTGCGCCGGGGCCGGGTCGAGACGCGCCCGGCCGTCGCGGTCGAACCCCGGCGGCGCTCGCCCATGGGCCACGACACCGTGCTCCACCGCCTCGGCAGGCGCCTGCCCGGGGCGCGGCACATCGTGCGCTGGGCGCGCGCGGGCAGGCATCGCTACCTCAAGGAGTGACCCAGTCCTCCAGCTCCTGGAAGGCGTCCCTGAAGGCCGGGAGCATGGGCCTGAGCCGGTCGGGGTAGACGTCGACGAGGCTGTCGAGGTGGTTGCCGCCCTCGATCCGGTGGTAGCGGAACGGGCGGCGCGGGCCCACCATCTCGGCGTAGACGTCGGAGTCGCGGGAGATCGGCAGCAGCGTGTCGAGGGTCCCGTGGATCGTGATCAGCGGCTTGGTGATCCTGCCGGTCAGCCCGATCCTGGCCATCGCGGCGTACGGCCTGCGCGCGTCGTAGTCGTAGTCGGCCGGCGCGCCCGTGTACGACGGGTCCAGCTCCTTCTGGTAGAGCTGCTGGGTGAGCTCCCAGTAGTACTGCCGGTGGAAGGGCCACAGGAACTCCGACCCCGCCGCGAACCCGGCCGCCCGCACGCCCGCCTCGTCGGGGTACGCCTTCAGCGCGGGCGGCAGGAAGTTCAGCAGGTTGTCGCCCTTGACCCGGAAGAGCGTGCCCTCCCAGTCCACGCCGCCGTCGTAGAGCCAGGCGCGGTTCTCCAGCTGCCACCTGACCAGGTAACCGCCGTTGGACAGTCCGGCCATGAACGTACGGGCGGGCGGGCGGCCGTACCGCTGCCGGACGACCGACCTGGCGGCCACGGTGAGCTGGGTGACGCGGTCGTTCCACTCGGCGATGGCGTCGCCGGGGCGGCGGCCGTCCTGGTAGAAGGTCACGCCCACGTTGCCCTTGTCGGTGGCGGCGAACGCGTAGCCCTTGGACAGGACCCAGTCGGAGATCGTGTAGTCGTTGGCGTACTGCTCCCGGTTGCCCGGCGTGCCGCTGACGACCAGGCCGCCGTTCCAGCGGTCGGGGAGCCTGATCACGAACTGGGAGTCGTGGTTCCAGCCGTGCGTGGCGTTGCCGGTCGAGGTGTCGGGGAAGTAGCCGTCGAGCTGCGTGCCGGGCACGCCGGTCGGGTTGACGGTGGCCTTGGAGTGCAGGCCGGCCCAGTCGGCCGGGTCGGTGTGGCCGGTCGGCGTGGTGCCGGCCGTGGTGAGGTCGTCGAGGGCGGCGCTGACCAGCTTCTCCGCGCCGGGCACGGTCAGCTCGTGCGCGACGGGGGCGGTGAGCAGGCTCGCCACGAGGGTGAGGGCGACCAACATCAGGCCTCCTCCAGGTGCTCGGCCAGCAGACGGCGGAACTCGGCGGGCCGCTCCAGGTGCGGGCTGTGGCCGCAGTCGTCCAGCACGACCTCGCGATAGCGGCCGTAGCGGTCGAGGACCGCCCTCGTCTGGGTCACCATCGGCTGGGCCGGCGTGCCGGGGGAGCCGGGCACGACGCCGATCGCGCCCAGATGGGCCAGGTCGAACAGGGAGGTGTCGGAGACGATCACGTCGTCGGCGCCCCTGATCCACAAAACGGGTGGCCTGGAGTCGATCTCGTGCAGGTCGTCCAGGCGGAAGTGGGTGGGGGCGCACGCGTTGAGCACCCCCTGCTTGCCGGGGGCCACGCCCGGCCACGCGGGGGAGGTGGCGGCGTCGCCCGGGTAGTTGGCCTCGTCCACCCGGGTGGTGAGCATCGACCGCAGGTAGAAGTCCTCGTCGGGGATCTCCGGGTGCTTGACGTAGCCGGAGCGCAGCACGTTGCGGGGGGAGGTGGGGGACTCCTCGGACAGGTCGCCGGCCTTCAGGCGGGCCACGAAGTCGGGGTTCGCCGCCCCGGCTCCCGATCCCGCGCCGTCGGGATGGGTGAGCGTGCCGTCCGGGCCCTCGGTGCCGCCGAAGCCGTACGGGGAGATCGGGTTGACCAGCGTGACGCTCCTGACCAGCGCCGGACGGTCGCGCAGGAACTGCAGGACGACGCCGCCGCCGAGGCTCCAGCCGACCAGGTGCACGCCGTCGAGCCCGAGCGCCTCGGCCAGCTCGACCAGGTCGTCGGAGAAGTCGCGCAGGCCCCGGGTGGCGTCCACCGGCTGGGGGTCGGTGTCGCCGAAGCCGCGCAGGTCGGGGGCGAGCGGGCGGTAGCCGTCGGGCAGCGCGGCCATGCTGTCGCGCCAGAACGCGCCGGAGGAGACGTTGCCGTGCACGAACAGCACGGGCTCGCCGGACGTCCTGCCCTCGACGGTCAGGACGTGCTGCGTGAGGCGGGGGGTGGTGACCTTCATCGCACGTGCATCCTCTCGGCCAGGTCGCGTCCCTGGGTCTCGCGGGCGGTGTAGACGGCGACCAGCGTGAGCACCGCCGCCAGGCCAAGGTAGACGGAGATGGGCACACTGCTGGAGTAGCTCTTCAGCAGCGCCACTGCGATGAGCGGGGCCAGCGCGCCGGCCACGATGGCCGACAGCTGGGCGCCGATCGACACGCCGGTGTAGCGCGTCCGGGTGCCGAACAGCTCGGCGAAGAAGGCCGCCTGCGGGCCGTACATCATGCCGTGGAAGAGCAGGCCGACGGTGACCGCGAGGGTGATCGCCAGGAAGTTGCCGGTGTCCACCAGCGGGAAGAAGGCGAAGATCCACACGCCGATGCCGGCGGCTCCGGCCAGGTAGATCGGGCGGCGGCCGAGCCGGTCCGACAGCGCGCCCCACATCGGGATCGTGACGAAGTGGACCGCCGAGGCGACCAGCACCGCGCTCAGCACTGTCGAGTTGTCGATCTTGGCATTCTTCGCGTACGTGATGACGAACACGGTCAGCAGGTAGAACGAGATGTTCTCGGCCAGGCGGGCGCCGATGGCGGTGAGCACGTCCTTCCAGTGGTGCCGCAGCACGCCCACGATCGGCGCGGTCGGCTCCGGCTCGGCCTGCCGGAACACCGGCGACTCGCTGATCGTCAGCCGGATCCACAACCCGACCATCACCAGCACGCCCGACAGCAGGAACGGGACCCGCCAGCCCCACGACAGGAACGCCTCGTCGGACTGCCAGGCGGCCAGCACCGCCAGCACGCCGGTGGCCAGCAGGTTCCCGCCGGGCGCGCCCGCCTGCGGCCAGGAGGCCCAGAAGCCGCGGCGGGCGGTGTCGCCGTGCTCGGACACGATCAGCACCGCGCCGCCCCACTCGCCGCCGAGCGCGAAGCCCTGCACGAGCCGGAGCGCGGTCAGCAGCAGCGCCGCCGACGAGCCGAGCGTGGCGTACGTCGGCAGGCAGCCGATCAGGAACGTGGCGGCGCCCATCATCAGCAGGCTGACCACCAGCAGGGTCTTGCGGCCCAGCCGGTCGCCGAAGTGGCCGAAGACCAGGCCGCCGAGCGGGCGGGCGACGAACCCCACGGCGTAGGTGAGGAACGACAGCAGCGTGCCGGTCAGGGGGTCGGACTCGGGGAAGAAGAGTTTGTTGAACACGAGAGCGGCTGCCGAGCCGTACAGGAAGAAGTCGTACCACTCGATGGTGGTGCCGATCAGGCTCGCGGCGACGATCCTCTTGATGGAAGTTGCCATGCCGGTCACGGTAAAGAGTGACCGGCGTCACTCATATGGGGTCGGGACCCACAGTCTGTGGCGAGGATGTGTGGCCGAGCTTGTGCAGGCGGAGCGCGAGCTGGGTCTCCAGCGCGCGTTCGGGCTCCAGCCAGCCGTCGCCGAGCAGCCTGCCGATCCGGTCGAGGCGTTGCGTGACGGTGTTGACGTGGATGTGCATGGCCTCGGCCGTACGGGAGGGCGAGCCGCCCGTGCCGAAGTAGGCCGACAGGGTGTCGGCGAGCGCGGTGCCCCGGCGGGCGTCGTAGTCGAGCACCGCGCCGAGCACGCGGCCGACGAAGCCGCGCACGTCGCGGCCGTCGCCCACGAGCAGGCCGACGAAGCCCAGCTCGGCGGGGCTCGCGCCGTCGCCGGCCCGGCCGAGCGCGATCAGCGCCTCGGCGCACCGCCGCGCCTCCTGGTACGCCTCCGCGACGTCCCGCGCCCCCGCCGTCCCGTCTCCCGGCGCCTCTCCCGCGGAGGGGGCGGGGAGCCGGGCCGGGGAGGCGCCCGCCGTCGCCGGGCTGTGCAGGGACGCGCTCAGCTCGGCCGCCACCCGCTGGGCGAGGCCGCCCGCGTCGACGCCCGGCAGCAGCAGCACCACCTCCTCGCCGCGCCCCGCCGCCAGCCCGTGCCGGACCGTGGCGTGCGAGGAGGCCCAGAACGCCGCCCGCTCCCGCTGGCCGCCGTGCCTGGCCACCACCACGACGTGCGGCGCCCGCAGGTCCACGCCGAGCCGCCGGGCCCGGTCGGCCAGGCCGGGCGAGTCCGGGCGCGAGATCAGGTCCTCCAGCAGCTCGCCCCTGACCCGGCCCTCGGCCTCGGCCACGCTCCGCCTGAACAGCAGCAGCAGCGCGCACACCAGCGCCGCCCGTTCCAGGATGCGTTCGTCGGCGTCGTCGCTGCGCAGGATGAGCGTGCACAACGGCTCGCCGCCGACGTCCACCGACGCGATCAGCAGGTCGCCCCTGCGCACGGTACGTCCCAGCGCCCTGGACGCCTGCGCCGCCTCGAACACCCCCGCGTCCAGCTCGCCCACGTCGCCCGTGATCGGCCGGCCCAGGTCGTCGAGCACGGCCAGCGAACCGCCGAGCACCTCGGTCACCACGGCGGCGACGTCCTCGATGCCGCCGCCCCGCAGCACCAGCGAGGTCATCCGGTCATGGGCCAGCGCGGCCCGCTCGACGGCCTCGCCGTGCGCCCTTGCCGTCCTGTGGGCCTGCGAGAGCTCCTCCAGGGCGTTCCTGGTCTCCTGGAGCAGGCGGGCGTTGTCGATGGCGACGGCGGCGTGCGCGGCCAGGCTCGCCAGCAGCGAGACCTCCTCCTGGTGGAAGGGCCTGGCGCTGCGGTTGGCCGCCATGAGCACGCCGATCACCCGCTGGCCCAGCCGCAGCGGCACCCCGAGGATCGCGACCAGGCCCTCCTCCTTGACGGCCTCGTCGATGTGCCCCTTGTGCCGGAACCTGGCGTCGGCGAAGTAGTCGGCGGTCGCGTACGGGGTGGCCGTCTGCGCGACCAGCCCGCCCAGCCCGGCGCCCATGGCCAGCCGGAGGGCCCTGAACTTGGCCGAGATCGACCCGTCGGTGACCCGCATGTACGTGTCGCCCTGCTCGGGGTCGTGCAGCGTCATGTACGCGATGTCGGTCGCCAGCAGCTGCCTGGCCCGGTGGACGATGGCTTCGAGCACGGCGTCGAGGTCGCGCAGCGCGGCCAGGTCGCCGGCCGTGTCGTAGAGCGCCGACAGCTCGGCCTCCCGCCTGGCCCGCCGCCTGAGCAGCGCCCTGACCTTCAACGCCTCGACCTTGGCCTGCTCCAGCTCCTCGATCGTGGCCGGATCGGCGCCCTGCGCCCTGGCCTCCACGATCGGCCCCTCGAACTCGACGGCCGACGCCTCCCGCGCCAACAACTCCAGAAAGGGGGTGCTCACTAGTGGGCCGTCCAGCCGCCGTCTACGGGGAGGGAGGTGCCGGTGATGAAGGAGCCGTGGGGGCCGCAGAGGTAGACGACCAGTTCGGCGACCTCTTCGGGCTCGATGAGCCGCTTGATCGCGGCAGGCTGGAGCATGATGTTCTCGACGACCTCGTCGCTGCCGATGCCGTGCACCCTGGCCTGGTCGTCGATCTGCGTCTCGACCAGCGCGGTGCGCACGTACGCCGGGCACACGCAGTTGGAGGTCACCCCGTGGGCCGCCCCCTCCAGCGCGACGACCTTGGAGAACCCCTCCAGCGCGTGCTTGGCCGTCGTGTACGCCGACTTGTACGGCGAGGCCCGCAACCCGTGCACCGACGACATGTTCACGAACCGCCCCCAGCCCCGGGCGTACATGCCGGGCAGCACCCGCCGCGCGATCAGGAACGGAGCCTCCACCATCACCCGCATCATGGCGGAGAACACCTCCGGCGGGAAGTCCTCGACCGGCGCGACGTGCTGGAACCCGGCGTTGTTCACCACGATGTCCACCGGCTCGTCGGGCAGCGACCCGGCGAAGGCCGGATCGCTCAGATCGGCCACCACCGCGACCCCGCCGACCTCCGCGGCCACCTTCCCGGCCGCCTCGCCCTGCCTGTCGACCACCAGCACCTTGGCCCCCGCGGCGGCCAGTCGCCGGGCGCAGGCGGCGCCGATGCCGCCCCCAGCCCCCGTCACCAGCGCGGTCCGCCCAGTCAGCTCCTTCGCCATACTCCGAACCCTAGGCGGTCGCCGCGCCGGGACGCATGGGTGCGGGCGACATAGATGTGGGCCCGCCTATGTGGATCACTCCCCGGTCGGCGGGCGGGTCATGGACAGCACGTCGAGCGCGGCGTCGAGCTGCTCCTCGGTCAGGGTGCCGGCGGCCACGTGGCCGCGTTCGACGACGACCTCCCGGATGGTCTTGCGTTCGGCCAGCGCCTGCTTGGCTATCTTGGCCGCCTCCTCGTAGCCGACGTGCCGGTTGAGCGGGGTGACGATCGAGGGGGAGGACTCGGCGTACTCGCGCAGCCGGTCGACGTTGGCCGTGATGCCGGCGACGCAGCGGTCGGCCAGCAGCCGGGACACGTTCGCCAGCAGCCTGATCGACTCCAGGATGTTGCGGGCGATGACCGGGAGCTGCACGTTCAGCTCGAAGCTGCCCGAGGCCCCGGCGAAGGTGATCGCCGCGTCGTTGCCGATGACCTGGGCCGCGACCATGGCCGTGGCCTCGGGGATCACCGGATTGACCTTGCCCGGCATGATGGACGAGCCCGGCTGGAGGTCCGGCAGGTTGATCTCGCCGAGCCCGGCGCGCGGGCCGGAGCCCATCCAGCGCAGGTCGTTCGCGATCTTGTTGAGCGACACGGCCACCACCTTGAGCTGCCCGGACAGCTCCACGATGGAGTCCTGCGCGCCCTGGGCCTCGAAGTGGTCCGCGGCCTCGCGGAAGGGGATGCCGGTCGCCTCGCCCAGCTTCGCGATCGCCCGTTCCGCGAAGCCCGGCGGGGTGTTGATGCCCGTGCCGACCGCCGTCCCGCCCAGGGGCAGCTCCAGGACGTGGTTCAGCGCCGTGCGGACGCGGGTGCCGCCGTGGTCGACCTGGGCGGCGTACCCGCCGAACTCCTGGCCCAGGGTCACCGGCGTGGCGTCCATCAGATGGGTCCTGCCCGACTTGACCACCTGCGCGAACTCGGCCGCCTTGGCGTGCAGCGTCTCGGCCAGATGCGTGAGCGAGGGCAGCAGGTGGAAGGTCACCTCGACCGCGGCCGCCACGTGGATCGAGGTCGGGAAGACGTCGTTGGACGACTGGGAGGCGTTCACATGGTCGTTGGGGTGCACGGGACGACCCAGCCGCTCCTCGGCCAGCGTCGCGATCACCTCGTTGGCGTTCATGTTGGACGAGGTGCCGGAGCCGGTCTGGAAGACGTCGATGGGGAAGTGGGCGTCGTGCTCGTTGTCGGCCACGTCGGCGGCGGCCTGCGCGACGGCCTCGGCCAGATCCTTGTCGATCACGCCCAGCTCGCCGTTGACCTCGGCGGCGACCGCCTTGATCAGGCCCAGCGCGGCGATGTGGGACGGTTCGAGCGGCCGCCCCGAGATCGGGAAGTTCTCCACCGCCCGCTGGGTCTGGGCCCGCCACCGCGCTCCCGCCGGCACGCGGACCTCGCCCATCGAGTCATGTTCGATTCTGAACTCGCTCATGACTCCAGTCTGTCCCACGGCTGTGCGATCAGTCCGAGCAGTCCGGGCGCCGGCCCGTCCCGCGCGGGGGCGGGCCGGCGTACCGGGGTGAGCGCGCTCAGCTGGAGATGAGCGCCACGATGAGGACGGCGATCACGACCGCCGCGGCGGCGGCCACGGCCATGAGCACCAGCATGCCGTTGCGGTTGCCCGCGGGCGGCTTCTCGGGCTGCCCGGCGATGGCGAACAGGTCGGTGCCGAGGCCCTGCCCCTGATGCGGGCCGCTCTGGTGCGGTACGGGCTGCCCCGGGCGGCCCTGTCCCTGTCCACCCTGTCCCTGTCCACCCTGTCCAGGTCCACTCTGTCCAGGTCGGCCCTGCTGTGGCCCGCTCTGCTGCGGTCCGCCCTGTCCCGGGCCCTGCTGCGGCATCGGGCGCGGCGGTTGCTGCGTCGGCGGGTAGACCTGCTGGCCGGGAGCGCCGGGAGGGGCGGAGATGCGCCTGGTGGTGACGGTCCCCTCGTCGTCGGGGCGCTGCGGCGGACGGCCACCGCCCTGCTCGGGCCCCGGCGAGAACGGCGCCTTGGGACGCATGACGCTGACGGTCCGCTCGGGGTCGAAGTCCTCCTCGTCGCCGGTCTGAGGCGGCTGTGCCGGGCGAGCGCCCTGCGAAGGCCGTGCCCCCACGGGATGCGCCTGCTGCGGGCCCGAGGTGGGCGCTCCGGGCGTGGCGCCCTGCCCGTACGCCCCCGGCGCCCCGGAAGGGCGCCCCTGAGGGCCTGAGGCCCCGGCTGGGGGCCCGGAGGGACGTCGAGGGCCGGAACCGGTGAAGGGGTCGGGCAACGCGGCCTCCTGCGCGATCAGGTCTTCGGCCGTGAGCGCGGGCATCTCGCTCGTGGGCGTGTCGGCGACCATCCGCATGAGGGTCTCCGCCTTGGCGGCGCCGAGCCGCTGCCGGTAGTCCTTGTTCAGCAGCCCGTTCAGCACCGGCCGGAGCTGCCCCGCCTGCGTGGGCGGGTCGGCGCTCTCGCTGAGCAGCGCGGCCAGCGTCTCGGCGATCGTGGCCCGTTCGTACGCCGGCCGCCCCTCGACCGCGAAGTACAGCGTCGCCCCCAGTGACCAGATGTCCGACTCCGGCCCGGTGTACTCGCCTCTGGCGCGTTCCGGGGCCGTGTAGCCGGGCGAGCCGATCACCATGCCCGTCTTGGTGAGCCGTGAGTCGCCCTCGGCCTTGGCGATGCCGAAGTCCGTCAGCACCACCCGGCCGCTCTCGGTGATGAGCACGTTGCCCGGCTTGACGTCGCGGTGCGTGATGCCCTGGGAGTGCGCGGCGCGCAGCGCGCCCAGCAGGTCGACGCCGATCTCGGCGACGAGCCGCGGCGGCAGCGGCCCCTCCTCCTCGATCACCTGCTCCAGCGAGCGGGCCTCGATGAGCTCCATGATGATCCAGGGGCTGTCGTCCTGGATGAGCACGTCATGGATGGCCGCGACGGACGGGTGGTTGATCCGCGAGGCGATGCGGCCTTCGCGCACCATGCGCTCGCGTAGCTCGGCCCGCTGGTCCTCGGTGAGTCCCGGGTCCTGGCGGATCTCTTTGACCGCCACCTCGCGCCCGAGCGCGCGGTCGCGGGCGCGCCACACCGTTCCCATCGTGCCCCGGCCGAGCGGGGCGATGAGCTCGTAGCGCTCCGCGAGCAGGCGTGTCTGCTGTTCCGGCATGAGAAGAAGATATCGATTCTCGCTTGGGAAGTGCTTTACCCTCGCTTGCGAAGTTCTCTTGGCCAGAACCGCCGAGGAAGGAACAACTTTATCACCGCCGACTTGAAACGGGCATAAGTGGACGGAGCTGGACGCGGTTCGACCCGCCTCCGGTGGACCCCCTCACCTGACCTGCGCTCCTGGCGCGGCGGCGGGACCGACAGCGCGGCCGCGGTGGCCTCCGCCCTGTGCAGCCCGCGATGCGCGGGCCTGCGCGCGAAAGGGGGTGAGGCGCTCACGGGCACCGGGCGTACGGGACGGCGCGGGGCCAGCGGCTCCTCCGCCGAGCCGCCCGCGGCCACCCGGGCCAGCATGAGCGAGGCCCGTACGGAGTCGAGCCGGGTTTGTGGATCGATCCGGAGCAACGCATCGAGAACGGGCGCCAGCGGGCCCGCCTTGCTCATCGGGATCGGCTCGCCACTGGTCAGCGCGGCCAGCGCGGCGGCGGCCGTACGGCGACCGTGCAGCCCTCGGCCCTCGACGGCGGTGTAGAGGGTCGCGCCGAGCGACCACAGATCGCCCGCGGGGCTCGCCTTGGAGCCGAGAACCCGCTCGGGCGCGATGTAACCGGCCGACCCGAGGACGATGCCCGCCTGGGTGATGGAGACGTCGCCTTCGAGCGCGGCCAGTCCGAAGTCGGTGAGCACCGCGCGGTCCTCGGTCACCAGCACGTTGCTCGGCTTCACGTCGCGGTGGAGGATGCCCTTGGCGTGGACGGCCCGCAGCGCGCCGAGGATCTGCCGGCCGATCTCGGCGGCCCGGCGCGGGGGGAGCGGTCCGTGCTCCTGGATGAGCTGCTCCAGGGACCTGGCCCGGAGCAGCTCCATCACGATCCAGGGACGGTCGTCCTCGGTCACGACGTCGAAGACGGTGATGACCGACGGATGGGCGACCATCGCGGTCGCCCTGCCCTCGCGCTCGGTGCGGGCGCACAACTCGGCGCGCAGCTCCTCGTCGAGGACGGTGGGCAGCCGTACTTCCTTCACCGCCACGTCGCGGTCGAGCAACTCGTCATGCGCCCGCCAAACGGTGCCCATGCCGCCGCGACCAACCGGCTCCACGAGCCGGTAGCGCGCGGCGAGAAGGTAACCGGAGGGCGCACGCATGCCAGGCAGCTTACCTATTTGTGTAAACCGACCAGTAGAGGCGGGGCCGATAAATTGTTGCGAACTTAAGTCAACCCGCCTGACTCGTTACGTCAGCGAACCTCCGGGCCACATCCGCCCAGTTGACGAGGCCCCACAGTTTCTCGACGTAGTCCGGACGCACGTTGCGGTACTGCAGATAGTAAGCGTGCTCCCACGCGTCGAACACGAGAAGCGGCGTGGTGTTCATTCCGACGTTCCCGTGGTGGTCGTAGATCTGCTCGACCACCAGCCTGCGGCTCAGCGGCTCCCAGGCCAGCACGCCCCACCCCGAGCCCTGGACGGACGCCGTGGCCGTGGTGAGCTGCTTCTGGAACGCCTCGAACGTGCCGAAATGCTCGTCGATGGCGGTCCTGAGCGCGCCGTCGGGGCGGTCGCCTCCGTCGGGCGAGAGGTTCTCCCAGAAGATCGAGTGCAGGACGTGGCCTGACAGGTTGAACGCGAACGTCTTCTCCAGGCCCACCAGGTTGCCGAAGTCGCCGTCCGCGCGGGCCTCGGCCAGGCGGTCGAGGGTGTCGTTGGCGCCCTTGACGTAGGCGGCGTGGTGCCTGGCGTGGTGCAGCTCCAGGATCTCGCCGGTGATGGCGGGCTCCAGCGCGCCGTAGTCGTAGGGCATGTCGGGAAGGGTGTAGTCGCCCATGGATCCGTCCTCTCGAAGTAGATCTCTGGAGAACACTATTGCAAGTAGTTCGCAAGTGCATCAGACTTGCGACCTAGGTCTCGCCTTGGGCATCGTGGCGAGAGTCAGTTGGGTCCAGTTTGTGCGCGGGTGGCCTGAGCCGCCCGCGCACAGGCGTCCTGTGGGGATTTCTTGGGGTGGGAATTACCCAGGTCAGGGCGCTGTTGTACCTGTTTGTACGCGACGGCAGGGCAGCCGTGTCGAGGCGCCCCCGCAGATCTGTCGTCATCACCCATCGCAGGATTCACACCTGTGACCCGCCGTGCCTCATGCGCGGACGGTGAGCAAAGGAGCACCCCCCGATGGCCAAGCACGCCATGATGACCACGTCCAACATCGCCAAGCTCGCTCTCGGCGCGACCATCGCCGTGACCGCGCTGGGCGCCACTGCCGCCGTCAGCGCCGAGACCGCCCACCGGGCCGCCAAGACCGCCGCGCAGGAGTCGGCCGCGCAGGGTTCCGCGCAGGGCAGGGTGAACGTCACCGCCGCCCAGGTCCTGGCCACCGCCCGCGCCCAGGTCGGCGTCTCCGAGGACGCCAACGGCGGCGGCACCAAGTTCCAGAAGT